>DASPJC010000510.1:0-3445 GCA_035628815.1 Ohtaekwangia sp.
GTTTGAAAAATTCGAACCCACGACGGGCCGAATTTATGACAATGCTTTCCCCGCCACCGAGATCATCGAATACGATCCGAAGTACAAAAAACTGATGGCGTTCATCCTGGATAAGGTATACCTCTACGAAGGGGATATGAAAAACCTTCCGGGCAGCGACGAGAATACTTTCATCACCAAAAACGGCAAGCTGACCAAACGCAGATTCAGTATCTCTGGTGGCTCCGTTGGCTTATTTGAAGGAAAGAAGATCGGTCGCGCGAAGAACATGGAGAAGCTCGAGAAGGAGATCAAAGAACTTACTTCCAAACTGGATGATATCCGTAGCAGTCTCCTGGAGAAACAATCGGACCTTGAGAAACTCCGCAATAACAAACTTCGGCAGCAACTTGATGAAGTGCAGAACGCCATTCGCCAGGTAAATGAAGAGTTCGTGTCGGTACGGACCAAGCGTGAGCAGTTCTCACAGATGCTTAGCAATGCCGACCTTCGCCGGGAAGATATCCTTGAGAAGATAGATTCCCTGTTGAAAGAGCTTGATGATCTGCGGCCCAAGGCGCAGGAGGCGATGCATGCGCTGGAAGAACAGGAAGAAAGGATGGGCACGATCGCGCAGGATCTTGCCAACCACACGGAGGTACTGACACAAAAATCGGCCGCCTACAACGAGCAGAACATATTCTTCCACCAGCAGGACAACCGTGTAAAAAGCATTGACCAGGAGATCCGGTACAAGCAGGAGTCGATGGACCAGAGCGGTCAACGGATCGAAGTGAACGTTGAAGAGCTGCGGAAGAACGAGGAAGAGGTCAAACGTATTATCGAGACGACGCAAAGCAACGACGACGAGCTACTGGGAATGTATGCCGAAAAAGAGGAGATGGAAAAAGGCCTGAGCGAGGCGGAAAAAGAATACTACGAATCGCGCGGCCACATCGACCAAATCGAAAAACTGCTGCGTGAAGTACAACACAGCCGGCAAAACATCGATACGGTATTGATGGAACTGCAAAGCCAGCTGAACGATAGCAAAATTCAGCTTAACTCTGTCCAGGAACGCCTCTCGGTTGAATTCAACATCGACCTGGATTCTGTTATTGGACAGACCACGCCGGAAGAAAGCGAGGAACTTGCGAGGGCTGATGAAGAAAAGATCCGGGCAGACGTACAGAAGATCCGCGACAGGCTTGACAATATGGGACCGATCAACCCGATGGCGATGGAAGCCTACACGGAGATCAAGGAAAGAAACGATTTTATCATCAAGCAGAAGGAAGACCTAATGAATGCGAAGCAGTCGCTGCTCAGCACGATCAGCGAGATCGAAGGCGTGGCCAGTGAAACGTTTATGGATTCTTTCAACAAGATCAAGGAACATTTCATCCGCGTATTCCGGTCGCTCTTCACGGAAGACGATCAGTGCGATCTCCGGCTTGTCGATCCGAACAATCCTTTGGAATCCGATATCGATATCATTGCCAAACCGAAAGGAAAGCGTCCGTTAACCATCAACCAGTTATCGGGTGGAGAGAAAACATTGACCGCGACTGCCCTGTTGTTTTCCATGTACCTGCTGAAGCCTGCACCGTTCTGTATTTTTGACGAAGTGGATGCGCCGCTGGATGACGCCAACATCGACAAGTTCAATAACATTATCAGGACCTTCAGTAAGGATTCGCAATTCGTTATTGTCACCCACAACAAGCGGACGATGACTTCAACCGATGTGATCTATGGTATTACTATGGTCGAGAAAGGTATCTCGCGTGTCGTCCCTGTAGACCTCCGCGAGCTGGCTTAGTAAATGGAAAATAACAAAAAAAGGGCTACCGAAAATGGTAGCCTTTTTTGTGCCTGTATTAAAACGTAACCATGGTACAGGGAACCGGGGTTATTATTATGCCTGCAAATTATTTGATTCAGAGGATCCTTCGCGCGCTGCTCTCCGGCGCGCTGGCCGTGATTGGGATTTGTGGTGGGTACACTGTTCTTCAATACAACGTCCATGCTTAGGAGTTTGTCGATGGTATGCGGAGGATTGAGAATTATAACATGTCTGCCAGTTACACTTACCTTGTAACTGTAAGTTGTGACCTGTAATCTGTAACCCTGTAACATCGAACCTTGAATCGCGCAAGCGCTAATTCCAGAACCCTTCCTTGCTGTTAAACGTCGGGCAAGGTATCAGTCGATATTTTTTCTTATCGTTTCGCCGGATCGGCTTTGACACAAATTCCAGCACCAGCGAAATCTCATGCGCACCACCCGAGGCGGTTTGCATTTCGGAGATCGTAAAATCGTAACTGTAGCCTACCGTGAGGGTTTTAAAATACATTCCCATGGTCAGGATAAGTGCATCCTGCGCGACGGAATTAATGATGGTCTGCTCAAACGGTTTACCCCGGTACCATACCCCCACCGAAATAGGGTCGACGTGATAATTCACGCCCAGGTCGAGTTGTGAAAATGAGCGGCCTTGCATGCGGTAGATAAAGGACGGTGTTAAATAGGATGCCCGCGACGTTGTTCTGATGCCCCCATTGAGATTGAGTCGCGCACCGGCATGGATGGCAGTTTTCATGGGCAGCTGACTTTCATTTCCCAGCACCGACAGGTTGGGCTGATTCATGTGCGAAAAAGCGGCACCGAGCCACAGGGTGCGGCTGTAAAAAAGAAATCCCGCATTGAAATCGAAATACGATTGCCGGCCGAGCTTGTTATTAACATCCTCATCGAGCGACGAATATTGCTTGTCTGCGGTTTCGTATTCAAGACCATCGCCCAGCCTTACCTTGCTGCGGTCAATACCGTTCGAACCATAACCAAAGTACAATCCGGGGGAAAAAACAATTTTTTTGTTGAGCCTGACCTTGTAAGAATACAATAGCCCAAGCGTTGTCGTTCGCCAGCCGGCGGACCCCATCTTATCCACCATGGCCTGCACGCCAAAGCCACTGCGCAACTCATCGACGAAGATGTCGTAAGAAAACGCATACGTAGCGAAAGCCTGGGGCAGGCTGGGCCATTGCAAGCGGTGGTTAACGACGACGCGCTGCTGCGGCGTGATGCCTGTAAAGCCCGGGTTCAGGTACAATGGCGCCTGATAGTATTGTGAGAATTGAGGATCCTGTCCAAAAGCAAAGTGAATGCATCCCAAACCCATCACTACAAACAATATCTTCGTAAAAATCCTCATGTGCCTTTTCATTATCGTATGAGCGTTACATCACCGACCTGTGTTGTTCGCTGATCGTTGGACAATCGCAACGTAAGCTTGTAGACATATACTCCGGAAGGCAGCAACTGCCCGTTCTTATCGTAGCCATCCCAACCCTGGTTCTTATCGCGGCTTTCAAAGATGAGTGTACCCCACCGGTCAAATATCTGCATCTGGAACTCCTCGATACCTTTCATGACCGGCAGGAACACATCGTTGCGCCCTGTT
>DASPJC010000511.1:0-27179 GCA_035628815.1 Ohtaekwangia sp.
GAAAAACGTCGGATGGCTCGGTATCCTGACGGGGTCATACCTCATTGTCTTTTACATCCTGCTGTATTTTTACCCCGAATACATGACCAACTGGATCATCATGGCTGATCCGCTAAGCCAGGCACTCAATGGCGGCGAGGCGAGCCGGTTTTTTTTGTATGGGCTAATGTATACACTTTGTATCCTGGTGATGGGTGTCAGAATGATCATCCACTATCGTCATAGCAAATACCAGATACTTCGCACTTTTTCCGTGATGTTTTTCCAGACGGCTTTTGCATTCATCATCCCGGAGATACTGGTCCGGCTTAATAGACCTTATTTCGATTTCAAAAACATCTGGCCGCTGGATTACAGCTTTTTCTTTGACTACCGCCTCGACCAGATGCTGGCGAACGGTACACTGGGAATTTTTATGATGGGCTGGGGAATTGCATTGATTATCATCGGCGTTCCTGTGCTGGTCTACTTTTTTGGCAAGCGGTGGTATTGTTCATGGGTGTGCGGTTGCGGCGGGCTGGCAGAAACCCTGGGTGATCCCTATCGCCAGCTGTCCGACAAGTCATTAAAGGCCTGGAAGGTCGAGCGGTGGATGGTACACGGTGTATTGGCCTTTGCGATTGTGATGACCGCGGCTGTCCTGTACACCTACTTCACCGGATCGTCGCGAATCCTTTTCGTTGATAGCTATACCGTTAGAGAAGTGTATGGTGTGATGATTGGGGCTGGGTTCGCGGGCGTCATCGGCACCGGTTTTTATCCGCTGATGGGCAACCGCGTGTGGTGCCGGTTTGGTTGTCCGCTTGCCGCATATCTCGGGCTGGTACAACGTTTCAAGTCACGCTTTCGGATCACCACGAATGGCGGACAATGCATCTCCTGCGGAAACTGCTCGACCTATTGTGAAATGGGAATCGATGTTCGCTGGTATGCGCAGCGCGGTCAGAATATCGTCCGTTCTTCCTGCGTCGGCTGTGGCATCTGTTCGGCAGTATGTCCCAGGGGTGTGTTAAACCTGGAGGCAAAAGATGAGCACGGACGATTCGGCAAGCCGATACTGATCGGCAACAACAATGTTAAAGTAGTATCATAGCACGTACCTTAATTCCCGCCTGTTATTGCGACCGGTCATAAAAGTTATCATTCCCGCGTTCAACGAGGAGAAGAGTGTATGTAAAGTCATCGCCGCGATCCCGCGCGGATTGATCCATGAAGTTATCGTGGTCAATAACGCCTCGAAAGATGAAACCGCGGCGGTGGCCCGTCAGGCGGGTGCTACGGTTGTTAACGAGGACACGCCCGGCTATGGCCGCGCCTGCCTGAAAGGAATCGCCTACGTAAGCGGGTCGACACCTTTGCCCGACATCATCGTCTTTCTTGATGCTGACTATTCCGACTACCCGGAAGAAATGGAAAAACTAATCGAACCGATCATCACTCAAAACGCTGACCTTGTGATCGGATCACGTGCGCTGGGCCAAAGAGAAAAAGGCTCGATGACAGTGCCTCAACAATTCGGCAACTGGCTGGCCACGCGGCTGCTGAGTGTGCTTTATGATGTTACATTTAGTGATCTCGGCCCTTTTCGCGCGATCCGGTACAAATCGCTGGTGGCGTTGAATATGCAGGACAAAACTTACGGATGGACTGTCGAGATGCAGCTTAAGGCTGCCAAACAAAAAATGTATTGCGTTGAAATACCGGTGCGCTACCGGAAGCGGATCGGTCATTCCAAAATCTCCGGCACCGTAAAAGGGACCGTCATGGCCGGATACAAGATCCTAACCACTATTTTTAAGTACCTGTAACGAAAGGACGATGCGTGCGAAGTCGTGGATCTGATCATCACCATACTGTACACAACGGCATTGCTGTATATTTTTTTATTCAGCATGGCACAATTGCATCTTACGTGGCTGTATATACGGGAACGTAAAAAAGAACATGAACCGGTCATAAACCCTGCGTTTGAGCCCGCGGTGACCATACAATTGCCTGTCTATAATGAAAAGTACGTCATTGCAAGGCTGCTGGAAGCCGTGGGCGCGCTGGACTATCCGAAAGATAAATTCGACATACAGGTGCTGGATGATTCCACTGATGAAACATCGCAGATCATCGCCGAAGCCTTGCCCGCGCTCCGTTCCCGGGGAATCAATATAAAACACATTCGCCGGCCGGGCCGTGAGGGATTTAAAGCGGGGGCGCTTCAGTTTGGTTTACCGGAGGCATCCGGTGACTTTATTGCCATCTTTGATGCGGATTTTATACCGGAACCTTCCTTCCTCAGGCAAACATTGCCGTACCTCGCAGACCCGGCCGTTGGCGTGATCCAAACCCGTTGGGCACATATCAACGAAGGATATTCGTTACTGACACAGCTGCAGGCTTTCGGGCTGGACGCACATTTTTCGATTGAACAAACGGCGCGCAACGCCGCGGGAAGTTTTATTAACTTCAACGGGACAGGCGGTGTCTGGCGAAAAAACTGCATCGTTCAATCCGGCGGGTGGAGCGCCGATACATTGACGGAAGACCTCGATCTCAGTTACCGCGCGCAGCTCGCGGGGTGGAAGTTTAAGTATGTGGAAAGTATTGCCACGCTCGGCGAATTACCGGTGATGATGCAATCCATCAAATCGCAGCAATACCGGTGGAACAAGGGTGGCGCGGAGACTGCACGCAAGCATCTCCGTAAGGTACTGCGCTCAAACGTCCCGCTGATGACAAAAATCCACGCCTGCTTTCATCTTCTGAACAGCGCCGTGTTTGTCGGCGTGCTGATGGCCGGCATCTTGAG
Organism: Ohtaekwangia sp.; assembly: GCA_035628815.1. Taxonomy (GTDB): domain Bacteria; phylum Bacteroidota; class Bacteroidia; order Cytophagales; family Cyclobacteriaceae; genus Ohtaekwangia. Next base: position 2,801 of record DASPJC010000511.1, read on the forward strand.
CGTTCCGATGTTATTTATCCTGCAGCGCAGTGCGAAGTATGAATGGATTTTTTACCTGGGACTTGTCTTGCTGGCAGGATTTTTTTCGATTGCCTTTTTTTACTGGACGGCGACGCGGCGGTTTCATCACCATGCTCTTAAAAAATTCCTGCAGCGCTTTCCCGCGTTCCTCATTGTATCGATGGGGCTATCCCTTCACAACGGCTTTGCTGTACTCCAGGGACTGGCTGGATTTAAAACACCGTTCGTGCGCACGCCAAAATTTAACATTACCGGTAACCAAGTGCGCCTGAATAACAACGGTTACTTTAAGCCGGTGATCAACGTCATGACCATCGCCGAAGGCTTATTGTGTGTCTACTTCACAACAGCGATCGTCATGGGTATTGTGATGCAAAATACATCGCTATTGCTCTTTCATTTCATGCTTTCATCCGGCTTTGGGATAGTGTTCTTTTATTCCATCAAACCATTCACCCATGAATGACCAGAAAGGGTTGAATTATTTTGTCGCCGCATTCCTTACACTCCTCTACGCTTTCGTGGCCTATGATGTCCAACGGTATGATACAGTAGCGCTGCTGCTGACGTATAGCGGCGCCTTCGGTGCCTACCTCTGGATTGTTCGCAGAAACCACGACAATGATATCAGGTTCTGGCTGTACACGTCCATCCTCGCGAGAAGTGTTCTGGTTTTCTCAACACCACTCTTGTCCGACGATTTTTACCGTTTTATCTGGGACGGCAGGCTCCTCGCGGGAGGGCATCATCCGTTCGCGTTTATCCCTTCGTGGTATACTGAAAACCAGGTGCCTGTGCCAGGCTTAACCCAGGGGTTGTACGAGGGTTTGAACTCCAAGGATTATTTCACGATCTATCCGCCCGTCGCGCAGTTTGTGTTCTGGCTCGCGGCGAAAGTTTCACCTGATTCAATCTATGGCAGTGTTGTGTTCATGAAGCTGATCATTTTTATCGCTGAGATCGGAACTCTTTTTCTGATGCAGAAACTTCTTAGGAGATTTTCGCTACCCGCGTACAATGTATTGCTATACGCCTGGAACCCGCTGGTTATCCTGGAACTTGTGGGTAACGTTCATTTCGAAGGCATTCTTATTTTTTTTCTTTTGCTGTCGATACATCTCCTTACGCAGGAAAAGTATTGGCAATCCGCGCTGGCATTCGCACTGGCCATCTGCACGAAACTTCTCCCGGTCCTGCTCCTTCCGGTTATGATTGCCAGGACGGGGGTTAAAAGATCGCTGATATATTATGCCCTCGTGGGAAACTTCACGCTGCTGCTGTTTTTGCCACTGTACGACCCTGCTATCGTATACGGCTTTGCGCAAAGCTTCGGCTACTACTTCCATAAATTTGAATTCAACGCCAGCCTGTATTATCTGTTGCGGACCTGGGGATTCTGGTACTTTGGATATAACATCATCCAGGGCCTGGGATGGATCCTGGCCGGCATTGCTGCCTGCGCCATCCTGGGGTATGCATACGCGCATTATAAAACAGTTCAAACCAATCCACCTGGGCATCAGAAGCACCCACGGGAACGGTATGCTGCGCTGCCGGGAGACTGGATGTGGATGTTGCTGATCTACTTCTTCTGTACCACCACCCTTCATCCCTGGTATATTATCACACCGCTTGCGTTATCCATTTTTACAAAATACCGGTTTATGGTTGTCTGGACTTTACTGATCTTTTTCAGTTATGCCGGCTATACGAACACCGGCTTTGTTGAGAATTACTGGATCACCGCTATCGAATACCTGAGTGTCATCACCTGCCTTGTTTACGAACTCCGATGGAAAAAAGAACCCGCGATAAAGCCCTGATTATTTTCTTTCGAAACCCGCAGCTGGGCCAGGTCAAAACACGCCTTGCTGCCAGTGTCGGCGATGCAGCGGCGCTCGCCATATACCTCGAACTTGCCGCCCACACCCGCGTTATCACGGGTGCTCTACCGGTTGACAAGGTTGTTTTCTACTCCGATCATATTGATACAGAAGATCACTGGCCGAACGTGGTTTTCAGAAAAGCATTGCAGGCCGGGAACGACCTTGGTCAGAAAATGGAAGAAGCTTTCAGGGAATTATTCAGCAGCGGCTATACGTCTGTTTGCGTTATCGGGACTGACTGCTATGAACTGACGGAAGATATCGTTCTCCGCGCTTTTGAGAGTCTTGATCACAGCGAGGTCGTTATTGGCCCGGCAGCAGACGGTGGTTACTACCTGCTTGGCACGAGAGCCCTTCATCCCGCGCTTTTTCACAATAAGCCGTGGAGTTCCGACCGCGTTTTGAATGAAACCATCCGGAATCTTAAAGAACTTGGCTTAAGCTATACCACCCTTCCCCTGCTGCGGGACGTCGATACGGAAAGCGACTTGCCCGACAATCTAAGAAAGCTTACTTCAGGTTGACAAGATCCCTGATCAATATCTGCCGGCGATTAAAGTTGATCATATTCTGATCTTTCAGTTCGTTGAGAATCGTCGTCACGGTTTGACGCGAGGTGCCGGTGAGGGCGGCGATATCTTTGTGCGTGAGGCGTGTGGGTATCATGGTTTCCTGCCCCACGCGCCGGCCCTTCCAGGCAGCCGCATCTTTCAGGAACTCGATCACGCGGGTTCGGGCGTCCTTGAAGACCAGCAGTTCGAGCTTGCGTTCCAGCTTCATCAACCGTAGGCCGATTAGCTTGAGAATCCTGAAACTCAATTCCCGGTTTTCATACATCAGCGCCTTTAGCTCCATCAGCGTCAACGGGCAGATTATGGTGTCGGTCATGGTTTGGGAGAAATCCCTTCTTTTATCTTCCCCGGCAAGGGCCAGTTCACCAAAGATCTCACCATGGGTAAGAATCGCGGTAATCACTTCCTTTCCGTCGTCCAGGTAGTGCCCGATCTTTACCCGGCCATCGACAACCAGGTAGATATGGGAGGCCGTATCGTCCGGCATGTAAATAAACTGCTCTTTTTTATACCGGATAAACGCGTGCTTGTCGCCCATCTTTTTTACTTTGTGCGGGCAAAGTATCTGATAGAGGTCGACACTCTCAAAGTACCACAGTGCTGCCGGGTTCGTCATGCTCTAGTAAATTAATAAAAAAACGGTTATGCCATGCGGATTCTGACGCTCACTGAAATCTGGATCTACCCGGTCAAATCCCTTGGCGGGATTCAGTTACCATCCAGCAAAGTTCTTGAAAAAGGGTTGCCTTTCGACCGCCGGTGGATGCTGGTGGATGAAAAAGGCGTTTTCATGACCCAGCGGGCTCATCCGGGAATGGCATTGATTAAACCCTCGATAGACAGTGAGCGCCTGACCTTCCGGCATAACACGGATACAGTTCACATACCCCTTGCACCATCCGGTCCGGACAGCGGCGCACTGCAATCCGTGATGATCTGGAACGACATCGTTACCGTTCGCGAGGTGAGCCCGCAACACTCAGAATGGTTTTCTGACCAGCTGAAAGTAAAATGCAAACTGATGTTCTTTCCGGAAGAAGAGGAACGTGCAGTCGATCCGGCGTATAAAATAGACAATGAGCAGGTCAGTCTCGCGGACGCATTTCCTTTTCTCATCATCGGCCAAAGTTCGCTTGACGAGCTCAACGCAAGATTAGCACAACCTGTGCCCATGAATCGCTTTCGGCCTAATTTTGTTTTTACAGGGGGGGAACCTTTCGAGGAAGATACGTGGCGCAATTTCAGCATTGCAGACAACCGGTTTGTAGCGGTGAAGCCCTGCGCCCGGTGTCCCATTCCGACAGTCGATCAGGACACTGGAAAAAAAAGTGCAGAGCCGCTGAAGACCCTTTCGAGTTATCGCAGCAGGAACAACAAGGTGTACTTCGGCCAAAACCTGGTAGCCCTTGACCATGGCGAAATAAAAACCGGGGATACGCTAACCCTGCATGCTAATGTTTAAATTTGTGACGCTGGTGTCTGTGTTATCTGGATGCTCATGACTGCCCTGTACCTCAAAGCGATTCATATCATTTTCATTGTCACCTGGTTTGCCGGGTTGTTCTACATGCCGCGGCTGTTCGTATATTGGATTGAATCGCATGATAAACCGGAGCCTGCACGATCGATACTAATCGCGCAGATCAGACAAATGGCATCACGGCTATGGTATGCCATCACGTGGCCTTCCGCTGTCATTACGGCGTGCCTGGGAGCTTCGTTACTGATCAATGAACCGTCATGGCTTCAACATGGATTTATGCATATCAAGCTGATCCTTGTTTTCTTTCTTTACCTCTACCACGTGTCTTTACACATGATATTTAAACAGCTTAGCCGGGGCGTGGTAAAGTACACATCAGGACAAATGCGGATGTGGAATGAGGTCGCAACCCTTTTTTTGATCAGCATCGTTTTCCTGATCGTTGTAAAGAATGCGTTGAGCATGCTTTGGGGTCTCGCCGGACTACTGGCGATAACAATGGCAATCATGACCGGAATCAGACTTTATAAAAAATACAGAAAAGAATGAAGAGCAATATGAACATGCAAATCCTGGCTGTTGTCATGACGGGCCTCCTGTTTTACAGCTGTGCCGGTAAAAAAGAAGCACCCCTTCCCATCTTCGGTGAACGGGAAGTGGTGGGAAGCGACACCGTGTTTCATACAATCGCGGATTTCGAATTCGTTAATCAGGATAGCGTCATTGTAAACAACAAGACGTTCGCCAATAAGATATACGTCGCCGATTTCTTCTTTACCTCCTGCCGCACCATTTGCCCGATCATGAAAACACAGATGCTGCGGGTCTATGATTCCATTAAAAGTGATCCGGAGGTGCTAATCCTGTCGCACACGATCGATCCCGAATATGATACCGTGGCACTGCTCCGTGATTTTGCGGAACGGCTCGGCGTGAAAAGTGAAAAGTGGCATTTTGTGACCGGCAATAAAGATGACATTTACAAAATCGCGCAAACCAGCTATTTCGCAACGGCCATGGAGGATAAATCTGAGCCGGATGGTTTCATTCACAGCGGCGCTTTCCTGTTAATTGACAAAGAACAACGGATCCGCGGCAAGTATGACGGGACGAAGGAAGAAGATGTTAACCGGCTGATGGGCGATATCGAAAGATTAAAACGCGAATACCAATAGCGCATGCGCGGAAAGAGCATTCATGACCTGATAACAAAACCCCGTCGCAACGCCGGGTTAATGCTTCTTCCGTTCGCCATAATCATGATGCTGCTACCTGCCTGTTCCGCCAAAGACGGACGGGAGAAGAACAACAATTCAGCCAAGTTCGATCAATACTACATCCAGGGGGAAGAGCTATACCTGAATCACTGCAGCAATTGTCATCAGAAAGACGGGAGCGGGCTAGGATTGATCTATCCGCCGCTCAACCAATCTGATTTTATGGACAATAACTTCACCAAAGTAATTTGCCTGATCCGGCACGGCCAGCGCGGCGAAATTATTGTCAATGGTAAAAACTTCAATAAAGAGATGCCTGCGATCCCTACCCTTACTGATCTTGAAATTGCCGAGATCGCCACCTATATCTACAATACCTGGAGTCATCAACGCGGAATTGTTGCTGTAAAAGAGGTGTCGGTCATACTCTCAACCTGTCAAAAGGACTCGACATCGGCTCACAAATGATTCAGGGTGATCTCCTGCTTCACCGGGGTGCCGTCGATCTTCACAAGTGTCTTATCAAAATCAGGTGGACCAAATGAGCCCATCGCGTTGTTCCCGAAGGCGAATCCCTCACTCGGCATTCCGACAAAGTTCCTGTCCAGTTCGCCGTTATCGTTTTCATCATGAATTACACTGAGGCCATAATTCCCGGGTTTCAGTTCCTCGAAGATGACCACTACCTCTGACCCGGAAGCCTGAACTACTTTTCCTTCCACAGCTTTCTTCAAAAAATCCTTTTCATTGTCAAAGAGCCCTACGCGGATCGTACCCTTAGGCTGCTTTATATTTTTAACCGTTACCTGAAGCGCGAATTGCGCATAGCCCTGGACCATGACGGCGAGCGAAAGAACGACTAATGACAGTATCTGCTTTCTCATATACATTGGTTTATTATCAAACATACTCCGGTACCGGTCTCCGTTGCAATACAAATGACCGAAGTGTCAAAATAAGCCGATGAAGTGTAAACCAATACCGAAAAAAATTCATCCTGAATAACCGGTCGTCTATCCGACGAGCGACGCTGTTCGTGATCTACTGCCTATCAGGGCTAAAAATACCCCGTGGTCCGGGTGGGACATGAATAACCGTTTGAAAGATATTTCGTATTTTTCCTTATGACCAACCCAATCCCACGATCATGGCTTCCATAACACTAAAGATCAACAACAAAAACTACACTTTGGATGCAGATCCCAGGATGCCCTTGCTCTGGGCCATCAGGGACCTGGCAGGGCTGACCGGAACGAAGTACGGTTGCGGTATCTCACAATGCGGTGCGTGCACGGTTCATCTTGATGGCAATCCTGTACGTTCGTGCGTGTTGCCGGTATCGGCGGCAGCGAACAAAAACATAGCAACCATTGAAGGGTTGTCTGAAAACAACACGCATCCGGTTCAACAAGCCTGGATAGCCGAGCAGGTCCCGCAGTGCGGCTATTGCCAGTCGGGCCAGATCATGGCCGCAGCAGCGTTACTGAAAAGAAACAGCAACCCCACCGATAAGGATATCGACACTGCCATGCAGGGCCATATTTGCCGGTGTGGTACATACCCCCGGATTCGCAAGGCGATCAAAACCGCGTCTGTGATTGCCAGTCAAAAAGCCAGTACCAGGTAGTTGTCTAAAATCCTGAAGAAAACTTATGGAAACCAAAAGCCCTATATCGCGCAGAAATTTCATCCGCCTTTCCGGCATGACCGGTGCAGCGCTGACTCTTGGATTCTATTTTCCAAGCCACGCAAAAGAGGCTGAAATCCTCAACGGCGAAACAGCAGAAAACCTGGGCATAGACCTGAACGCATGGATATCGATCGATACCTCGGGAAAGGTCACCATCACAAACCACCGCTCGGAAATGGGCCAGGGCTCATACCAGTCGGTGCCGCAGATCATTGCCGAAGAACTTGAAGTCGATCTCAATGATGTAAAGATCGTATTCGCCCAGGGCAATAATGCAAAATACGGGAGCCAGGTCACGGGTGGCAGTTCAACGGTCCGCGGAACATATAAAAAATTGTTGCGACTAAGCGCGACGGCGCGTGAAATGCTGATTGAGGCCGCCGCGCAACGATGGAAAGTACCCGCCAGTGAGTGCCATGCCGAAAATGGTCACGTGATCCATTCATCCGGAAAAAAATTCCATTACGGCGAACTGGTAGCCGACGCATCAAAACTGGAAGCACCGCAATCGGTGAAGCTTAAATTACCGGAAGCGTATAAGATCTTGCGAAAACCGTTACCCCGCCAGGATACGCCGCTGAAAACCAACGGTAGCGCTATCTTCGGATTGGACAAGAAACTGCCGGGTATGCAATATGCCGTCGTCGAACGCAACCCTCGGTTCCTGGGAAAAGTAAAAAGCTTCGATGATACACAGACCAGAAAAATTTCGGGAGTAACCCATGTGTTCAAGGTGAGGATGAGCGTCTTCAACACATTCCGCGAAGGCGTGGCGGTAGTTGCTGACAACCTGTGGTCTGCCATGCAAGGACGGAAAGTTCTAAAAGTTGAATGGGATGATACGGGTTTCGACCATGTTGGCACCGAACAGCTCTACACCCGGATGAGCGATGACCTGAAAAACAAGGAAGGGTTGTCTTTTAAAACGAAAGGAAGTTTCAGCAACGAACTTGCGAAAGCAGAAAAGAAAATCGAAGCCACCTACGAAACGCCGTATGAGTCGCACAGCTGCATGGAACCGCTAAACTGTGTAGCGCATTACCAGGACGACAAGCTGGAGATCTGGGGACCTATCCAGGGCCCGGACTGGGTTCAGGATTTTCTCAGTCCGCTGATGGGCCTTCCGAAGGAGAAAATAATCGTCAACATGACATTCCTGGGCGGAGGTTTTGGCCGCAAGGCGTTTATGGATTACCCGCATGAAGCCGCTGTGATCTCGAAGGAGATTAAAGCACCGGTACAGGTTGTCTGGACGCGGGAAGACGACACCACGCAAGGCCCTTTCCGTCCCGGGATGATGTACCAATGCGCGGGCGCTGTGAAAGACGGCCGCATTCGGGCGTTCAGGACGAAGCTTGCAGGGCAGAACATGGACCATCAATGGCCCGGTGTTCCGAAGGACGCTTACAATAACAGCACGACGGAAGGATTGGCGGAAGGGTATCTGAACAGTATTCCACATTACAGCTTTTCAGACATACCGCTGGATGTACCGGTTCCGGTGATGTGGTGGCGGTCCGTCTATTCTTCCACGAACGGATTCGCTTTTGAAAGCTTCATCGACGAGCTGGCCATTGAAGCGGGCAAGGATCCGCTGGCTTTCAGACGAGAGCACCTGGGCGAAGAACGTTACCAGGCGTTGATCAATAAACTGGAAGCGGTGAGCGGATGGAAAACGCGCAAAAAAAATGAAGGCTTCGGGGTCGCGATTACGGAATGCTTTTCCAGCATCGTGGGCGAAGTCGTGAAAGTATCCAAAGGATCCGACGGAAAAGTAAAGGTCGACAAAGTATGGGCGGTGATGGATTGCGGCTGGTATGTAAACCCGGACATAATCAAAGCGCAGGTCGAAGGAAGCATCGTTATGGCACTGGCTGCAGCTACCAAGCATGCCACGACCTTCAAGGACGGCAAAGCGGTTGAGAAAAATTTCGATACATACAAAATGCTGCGGATCAATGAAACCCCTGAGATCGAAGTCTATATCATGGACAATGAAGAAAAGGCAGGCGGCGTAGGCGAACCCGGGCTCCCCCCTTTCTCACCTGCCCTGACCAACGCGATTTATGACCTGACGGGTAAGCGGATCCGAAAATTGCCATTCAGCCTGGACGCCGTTTAGAAGATTAATATTGCTCGCAGATACAAACAATTACGATAAATGATTCCCAAAATAAAATTCATCCTTGTTGCATTCGCGCTTTTCATCATGGCCACACTTTTTTCATTTCAGCAAAAATTTGATCTAAAAGCAAGCATCGCGCGGGGAAAGGAAGTCTATACAGGTCAATGCATCAGCTGTCATATGGAACAGGGCGAGGGAATCGAAAATGTATTTCCGCCGCTCGCAAAATCAGACTACTTAATGGCCGACAAAAAAAGATCTATCCTTCAGATCCTTCATGGCGCCAGTGGTGAAATGACGGTGAATGGCGTGGTCTACAACGGCGATATGCCGGCGATTGAACTCAGTGATGAACAGGTGAGCGACGTGTTGAATTACGTTCGGAACTCATGGGGTAACAAGGGCGAAGCTGTCAGGCCTGAGGAAGTGGCCGGTGCCAGGAATAATTAACCGGCCATATAAGCATTTGGCGTCTTGTCACGATGACAAGGTGCAATACCGGTTGGATGGCAGACGTTCACCATATTTTGACTAAATTCCATTAGGGTTTCAAGCATGAAGGAATTTAAAACCATTGTTGCCGAGTATCGGAAAATTGATTTCAACCGGCAGAGGGCTGCTATCGCTACCGTTGTTAAGGTGCGCGGATCGTCCTACCGCAGTCCCGGCGCGCGGATGTTAATCACGGATGATGGGCGCTGGGTCGGCTCGATCAGCGGTGGCTGTCTTGAAGGTGATGCGTTGCGCAAGGCGCGGCAAGTGATGCTCAATAAAATACCAATGACGGTCACCTATGACACCCGTGAAGAAAGCAACCAGAATCTCGGTATCGGGTTAGGCTGTAACGGGGTGATCGACGTGCTGATAGAACCCCTGATCCCTGAAAATGAGAACAATCCCATTGCGCTCTTTGAAAATTTCATATCCGTCAATGAGCCGGTAGCACTCGCGACAATTTTTGAAGGTGACGCAACGGGGGACAGGCTTTTGATGTTGGCAGGAAAAAACGTTGCACGATCTTTCAAGAACCAATCGCTTTCCGACGCTGTCTTACCAGACCTTTCACAGGTTGCTGAGACGGGAAAGTCCATTGCAAAGACCTATACGCTAAAAGATTTCAAACACTCCGTATTCCTCGAACTTATACAGCCATCGGTCTCCCTCATTATTTTTGGCGGTGGCTTTGACGCGCGACCGGTTAGCCAACTCGCCAAAACTTTGGGATGGGAAGTAATGGTGACCGATGAGTGTGTGGCCCACATCGCACCGGTATTTTTTCCTGATGCCGATAAGCTTTCATTGTGTCAACGCGAATTCGTTACACGGGATTTTGCCATCACACCTTATACGGCGTGTATCCTGATGTCTCATAATTACGCCTATGACCGCGACGTTCTGAAGAAAATTCTTCCGACAGCAACGCCTTACATCGGGATCTTAGGTCCGCGCAAGCGACTGGATAAAATGCTCGATGAATTCGCGAATGAAGGTCTGTCTTTAACACCCGAAGACATTCACCGGATCCACGCACCTATCGGGCTGGATATCGGCGCTGAAACACCCGATGAAATTGCACTGTCGATCATCGCTGAAGTGCAGGGGAAGTTTGCCAATCGCTCCGGCGGTTTCCTGAAATACCGCACCGGTCCCATTCACCAGCGTGACCTAAAAAGTGACCAGGTGTTCAAACAGGTTTACCTGAATGACATGGGAGACCAATCCTCTAAAGTCGCACGATAACATGGTGAAAATTTTCCTGATCACGCTCGCCACGGTCGCCACTAACATCGGTGTTCAGGACTATCAGAAAGAAATCAACACCCAGGTCTGGGAACCATTCATCAGAACGTTCAACACCTTCGATACGGAAGGGTTTATGAATGTTCATTCGAAGGACGCAATCCGTTCACCGCGCGACGGAAAAATCATCTTCGGTCGGGATCATTACTACCGTCAGCAAAAAAACGGCGATGCCCGAAGCCGTGAAAACGGCGACAAGCGAACCCTGGAGCTAAGGTTTACCGAAAGGATCGCGAACGCACGAGAGGCGATCGATGTAGGCATCTACAAGACAACGAATATTACGAGTAATGGCGAACGCAGCTCATTTTTCGGGCGATTTCATGTTGTCCTCCGCAAGGAGAATAACACCTGGAAAATCCTGGTTGACACGGATTCATCGGAAGGCGGCACCATTACCGAGGAAGATTTCCTGGCCGCGGCGCCCATGGAATAAGCTTACCCAAAAATATGCAGATCAGCATTATCATTCTTGCGGCGGGGTCATCGAGCAGAATGGGTTCCGCCAAACAGCTTTTGAAAATTGACGATGAATTTCTGCTGAGGCGTGTGGTGAAAGAAGCGGTTGGCGCAGATATCGGAGCCGTTGTAGTGGTGGTAGGATCGGATGAAGCGTCTGTCCGGGAGTCCCTGGTGGCATTGCCGGTCGCGGTGGTGGTCAATAAAAACTGGCAGCAGGGAATGGGCGCATCGATCAAAGCCGGCGTGCGATACGTTTTGAATGCGCGTCCTGCAACGGAGGCGATACTGATCATGGTGTGCGATCAGCCCCACGTCGACGCACTGTACCTGCAGAAGATCGCAAACGAAAGTATCCACCCCGATAAACCGATCGTTGCTTCATTCTACAACGAGACGCCTGGGGTACCAGCCATTTTCAGTGCGCCTTACTTTGCCGACCTGTTGGCCCTGCCGGATGCACAAGGGGCAAAAAAAGTCATTCAGGAAAATCTTATGCAAACCCGACTTGTGGATTTTCCGGAGGGCGCGATTGACCTCGACACACCGGATGATTTCGACCGGTTTGTAAACCGCCGGGGCGAGCATTAAAAAAACAAAGCCCACGGTTGAAACCACGGGCTATGCTTATTACGAAATTCTGATATAACTACACTTTGATCTCAACATCAACGCCGCTGGGAAGCTCGAGCTTCATCAACGCATCTACCGTCTTTGCGCTGTTGGAGTAGATATCCACGAGGCGCTTGTAGGTGCAAAGCTGAAACTGCTCGCGTGACTTTTTGTTCACGTGCGGAGAACGCAATACCGTGAATTTTTCCTTTTCTGTCGGCAACGGAATGGGTCCGCTTACAACAGCGCCGGTTGCTTTTACCGCTCTCACGATCTTCTCAGATGATTTATCAACGAGATTGTGATCGTAAGACTTCAACTTGATTCTGATTTTCTGGTTCATATCTAAACGTCTTTTAGATTTATTTAGCGGCAACGGCGCCTTTTACTTCTTCGATTACTTTTTCAGCGAGGTTCTTCGGAACCGGTGCATAGTGAGAGAAGGTCAGTGATGCTGATGCGCGTCCTGAAGTGAGTGTTCTAAGGTCAGTGATATAACCGAAAAGCTCTTTCAAGGGAACATCCGCGCGGATAACCTGCGCTCCGGAACGTGTATCCATACCCTTCATCACACCGCGTCGCCTGTTCAGGTCACCGGTCACAGAACCGGTATACTCATCCGGGCTCAATACTTCAACTGACATGATCGGTTCCAGCAACTGAGGAGCGCATTTTGCAGCAGCCTCCTTGAAACCAATACGCGCGGCCAATTCGAACGACAGTGAATCCGAGTCAACATCGTGGTATGAACCATGAAACAGGCGCACCTTCATGTTGTCAATCGGGTATCCCGCCAAAGGTCCGTTAACCATCGCCTGTTCAAAACCTTTCTGAACGGGTTGAATGAATTCACGGGGAATAACACCGCCCACGATATCATTGACGAATTCGAGTCCGTCCTTATCACCTTCTTTAAGCTCGCGGGGTCCGATCTCGAACACGATATCCGCGAACTTACCGCGACCACCGGTCTGCTTCTTGTAAACTTCCTTATGTTCAACCGTCTTGGTAAGCGCCTCCTTGTAGGCCACCTGGGGAGCACCCTGGTTGATCTCTACTTTGAATTCGCGTTTCAAACGGTCAATGATGATCTCGAGGTGCAATTCGCCCATCCCGCGAAGGATGGTCTGGCCTGTCTCCTGATCCGTATGTACGCGCAGGGTAGGATCTTCTTCAACGAGTTTAGAAATCGCCATACCAAGTTTGTCGACATCGGCCTGTTTCTTGGGCTCGATCGCATACCCGATAACCGGTTCAGGGAATACCATTGACTCGAGGACGACCTTGCGTTTTTCATCACAAAGTGTATCACCCGTTTTGATGTCCTTGAAACCTACCACGGCACCGATGTCACCGGCAGGCAGTCTTTCGATCTGGTTCTGCTTGTTGGCGTGCATCTGGAATACGCGGGAGATACGTTCCTTGCTTTCGGAACGTGTATTATATACATAGGATCCTGATTCAAGCACGCCGGAATAGGCGCGGATGAAACAAAGGCGTCCTACGAAAGGATCAGTAGCAATCTTGAACGCCAAAGCGGCGAACGGTTCCTTTTCATCGGGACGGATAACCACTTCCTCGTTGGTATCAGGATTGGTACCAATGATGTTGTCCTTATCCATTGGCGAGGGCAGCAGCTCCATAACATAGTCGAGCATCGTTTGAACGCCTTTGTTCTTGAACGACGAACCACAAACCATGGGCACCACTTTCATGGCGATGGTAGCTTTGCGCAGCGCGGTGAGTATTTCTACTTCCGTGATCGTGTTGGGGTCTTCGAAATACTTCTCCATCAGTGACTCGTCAAATTCAGCCACAGCTTCCAGGAGTTTCTCACGGTATTCCTTTACATCGTCCAGCATATCTTCCGGAATTGGCACAACTTCAAAGGTCATCCCTTTGTCGTTTTCATTCCAGACAATGCCACGGTTGTTAATGAGATCCACAACACCTTTAAAGTTCTCTTCCGAGCCGATGGGCAATTGAAGCGCAACGGCATTGCTTCCCAGTTTCTCCTTGACTTGTTTTACCACACCAAGGAAGTCGGAGCCGGCACGGTCCATTTTGTTAACAAAACCGATGCGTGCAACTTTATAATTGTCAGCCAGGCGCCAGTTTGTTTCCGATTGCGGCTCAACGCCGTCCACGGCACTAAACAGGAACACCAGACCATCGAGGACACGCAGGGAACGGTTTACTTCGACGGTGAAGTCAACGTGACCGGGCGTATCGATAATATTTACGTTGTATTTGTTATTTCTGTAGTTCCAGAATACCGTTGTCGCAGCAGACGTGATCGTGATACCACGTTCCTGTTCCTGCGCCATCCAGTCCATGGTAGCGGCACCTTCGTGTACTTCACCGATTTTGTGATTCACGCCGGCATAGTAAAGAATACGCTCGGTAGTGGTCGTCTTCCCTGCATCGATGTGTGCAGCGATACCGATGTTTCTGGTATATTTTAGATCTCTCGACATTATACTTACTTCCTCTGATTAAAATCTGAAATGGGAAAAGGCTTTGTTCGCTTCTGCCATACGGTGCGTATCATCCTTCTTCTTCATCGCAGCGCCTTCACCTTTTGAAGCCGCGATAATTTCCGCTGCAAGCTTGTCCATCATCGTCTTCTCGCCACGCATCCGCGAGTAATCGATCAGCCACTTGATGCTGAGGTTGATTTTACGGTCGGGCCTGATCTCTACGGGTACCTGGAATGTTGCACCACCAACGCGGCGGCTTTTTACTTCCACGGAAGGCATCAGGTTATTCATGGCGCGCTTCCATACTTCGAGACCGCTTTCATTGGTTTTCTTTTCAACAACTGCTACGGCATCGTAGAAGATTGAGTAGGCAACTGCCTTTTTACCCTGTTCCATCAGGTAGTTCACAAATTTCGTCACCAGGGTGTCGTTGAACTTGGGATCAGGGAGAAGATATCTCTTTTTAGGTTTTGATTTTCTCATGGCTCAATTCCGATTATTTCTTTCCTTTAGCGGGTGCTCCTTTACCGGCGGGGGCAGCTGCACCTGGCTTCGGACGTTTAGCACCGTATTTAGATCTTGCCTGTAAGCGACCATTGACACCGGCAGTATCCAGTGCACCACGGATAATGTGGTAACGGACACCCGGAAGGTCTTTCACCCTCCCGCCGCGGATCAGGACGATAGAGTGTTCCTGCAGGTTGTGACCTTCTCCGGGAATGTATGCGTTCACTTCTTTTCCGTTGGTCAGGCGTACCCTGGCCACTTTGCGCATGGCGGAGTTAGGTTTTTTAGGCGTCGTGGTGTACACACGTGTACATACGCCCCTGCGTTGCGGGCAGGAATCCAGGGCGGGAGATTTTGACTTAAACGTCATTTTCTTCCGTCCCTTTCTTACAAGTTGTTGAATGGTAGGCATTTATATTTCTTTTTATAAACCTCTCAAAAATTAGGACTGCAAAGGTATTTAAAGTAAACAGAGCTTGCAAAGCTAGATTAGAATATTTTTAGCCCGCCACGGGCACAACGGCCTGTTTTACAACGAATTTAGGCCTCCCCCATCGTTCCCCCGAAGTTCATGGGAAACTTGGGCATATCCTCCGTCCGTTTTATCGGGCCAAACGAGGCTTCATACTTGTCAATATTATCCTTCAGCGCCACCAGGAACCGCTTGGCATGCTCGGGCGTGATCACGATCCGCGACTTGACCTTCGCCTTGGGTACGCCGGGCATCAGCCGGATAAAATCGATTACAAACTCGCTGTTGGAGTGCGCGATCATCGCCAGGTTCGAGTAGATCCCTTCCGCAATCTCCTCGGAAAGCTCGATGTTTATCTGGTTTTGCTGCTGCTTGTTTTTATCGTCAGTCATAACAGTAGATAGTTCTTATAAGCAAAAGTGCGGATAACCTTTCCGGTCATCCGCACAGTATTGTTTTTTACATTTTCAATGTTAATCCTGGAGCTCTTTCTCCCGGTCCTTCCGATGGGTTGCCGCCATCAGTTCGTCATACTCATCCTTATGTGTAACGATCAGATCGTTGAACTTGCGCTGACCGGTACCGGCAGGGATCAGGTGACCTACGATAACGTTCTCTTTCAAGCCCATCAACCAGTCGGTTTTACCACGGATAGCCGCTTCGCTCAATACCTTCGTCGTTTCCTGGAAGGATGCAGCTGACAGCCAGCTTTCGGTTTTCAACGAAGCCTGGGTAATACCCTGTAAGGTAGGTCTTGATACCGCCGCCAGGGCATCGCGCACCTCAACCAGTTTAGCATCTTTCCGGCGGAGAACGGAATTTTCATCCCTGAGCTCACGCGGAGTAATGATCTGACCTGGTTTCATGGTTGGTGAATCGCCTGCTTCGATGACGACCTTCTTATCAAGGATGGTATCATTTTCCTCGCGGAACTGAAGCTTGTCAACGTATTCACCGGGCAGGAAGCTCGTATCACCCGGATCGATGATTTCCACTTTCTGCATCATCTGGCTCACAATGGCTTCAATGTGCTTGTCATTTATTTTCACACCCTGCAGTCGGTATACTTCCTGGATCTCGTTCACCAGGTATTCCTGTACTGCTGTCGGGCCTTTAATCGAAAGAATATCGGAAGGCGTGATCGAGCCGTCTGACAAAGGCTGACCTGCTTTCACAAAGTCATTATCCTGAACAAGGATGTGCTTCGACAGCGGTACGAGATAACGCTTCTGAACGCCATCACGCGATTCAATGAAGATCTCACGATTACCGCGTTTGATACCGCCGTAGGTTACCACACCATCGATCTCGCTGACGACAGCCGGGTTCGAAGGATTACGCGCCTCAAACAATTCCGTAACCCGTGGCAGACCACCGGTGATATCCCTGGATTTACCCATTGTACGCGGGATCTTCACCAGTACCTGACCGGCTTTGATCTTTTCGCCCGCGTCAACTGCAAGGTGAGCGCCCACCGGGATGTTATAGCCTTTGGTTTCATTCTTACCTTTCACCAGGATCGCCGGGTTCTTGGTCTTATCGCGTGTTTCCGTGATCACTTTTTCACGGTGACCTGTCTGTTCATCGGATTCCTCCTTGTAGGTAACACCTTCAATGATCGCTTCATACTCAATCACACCGTCAAACTCGGAAAGTATTACCGCGTTGTAAGGATCCCAGAAGCAAAGCTCCTCGCCCTTCTCAACAGCTTGTCCGTCCTTCACTTTCAGGAACGCCCCGTAAGGCACGTGGTTGGTGATCAACACACGGTTTTTCTCCTTATCAACAATCCGGATTTCGCCCGTACGTCCCATGACTACGCGGATCGCATTGTTATCATTATCAGTTGTCTCGATTACACGGATACCTTCGAATTCCAGTACACCTGAAAACTTGGCTTTGATGTTGGCTTCGACAGCAATGTTGGAAGCCGTACCACCCACGTGGAAAGTACGAAGTGTAAGCTGCGTTCCGGGTTCACCGATTGATTGCGCGGCAATAACGCCGACAGCTTCTCCGGCCTGAACCATCTTACCTGTTGCCAGGTTGCGGCCATAACATTTCGCACAGCCACCGATCTTCGATTCGCAGGTAAGCAATGAGCGGATCTCGACTTCTTCAATGCTCGTTTCCTCCACGCGTTTCGCGATCTCATCTGTAATTTCCTGATTGGCCCCGCAAATCAATTCGTCGGTAATAGGATCATAGATGTCATGCACCGTTACACGGCCCAGAATTCTTTCCGACAGCGGCTCTACGATATCCTCATTGTCTTTCAGCGCTGTCACTTTCAGACCGCGCAATGTTCCGCAATCATCTTCCGTAACCACCAGATCCTGCGCAACGTCAACGAGCCTGCGGGTCAGATAACCCGCATCGGCTGTCTTCAACGCTGTATCGGCAAGACCTTTCCGCGCACCGTGTGTAGAGATAAAGTACTCCAACACGTCCAGACCTTCCTTAAAGTTTGAAAGGATCGGGTTCTCAATGATGGAACCTACCGAACCAGCGAGGTTTTTCTGAGGCTTGGCCATCAGACCGCGCATACCACCCAACTGACGAACCTGCTCTCTCGAACCACGGGCACCGGAGTGCATCATCATGTAGATCGAGTTGAATCCCTGCTGGTCTTCTTCCAGCTGTTTCATCAGCGTGTTGGTCAGGAGTGTGTTCGTGCGGGTCCATATGTCGATCACCTGGTTGTAACGTTCGTTGTCCGTGATCAGACCCATCATGTAGTTGTTCCACACGGCGTCAACCTCTTCCTGAGCGTTGGCCACCAGTTTCACTTTCTCAACAGGAACCTTGACGTCATTCAAGCCCATGGACAGACCGCCACGGTAGGCCATCTGGAATCCGAGTTCTTTAATGTCATCCAGGAACTTCGCTGTCTTGGATTGCCCGGCAATTTTATAGACGTCGGAGATGATGGTCTGCAGTTTCTTTTTCGTCAGCAGTTCGTCCACGAATCCAACTTCTTCGGGAACGTGCTGGTTGAAGATCACGCGACCTGTTACGGTATCGATCATCTTCATTTGCAGGTCGCCGGTCTTTTTATCTTTTACCGTCACGCGTACTTTGATGTTTGCGTGCTTGGAAAGTTTTCCTTCATTGTATGCGACAATAACTTCGGCCGCTGAATAGAAGCGCTTGCCCTCGCCGATCACCGGGTGTTCGGGAGTATGCTTGCGTCCTTTCGTCAGGTAGTACAATCCCAACACCATGTCCTGCGAAGGAACCGTGATCGGTGCTCCGTTGGCCGGGTTAAGGATGTTATGTGACGAAAGCATCAGCAACGATGCCTCCAGGATAGCTTCCTGTCCAAGCGGTACGTGAACCGCCATCTGGTCACCGTCGAAGTCAGCGTTAAAGGCTGTACACACGAGCGGGTGCAACTGGATCGCTTTTCCTTCGATCAGCTTGGGCTGGAAGGCCTGGATACCTAACCGGTGAAGCGTTGGAGCACGGTTCAGCAACACAGGATGTCCTTTCAATACGTTTTCAAGAATATCCCATATCACCGGATCCTTCCGGTCAACGATCTTCTTGGCCGACTTCACCGTTTTTACGATGCCTCTTTCGATCAGCTTGCGGATGATGAATGGCTTGAACAATTCGGCCGCCATATCTTTCGGCAGACCGCATTCATGGAGTTTCAGTTCAGGCCCGACCACGATCACGGAACGACCAGAGTAGTCGACGCGCTTACCCAACAGGTTCTGACGGAAGCGGCCTTGTTTACCTTTCAGCATATCGCTCAAAGATTTGAGGGCACGATTTCCATCGGAACGAACAGCGTTCACTTTCCGCGAGTTGTCAAACAAAGAGTCGACAGCTTCCTGGAGCATACGCTTCTCGTTGCGCAGAATTACTTCAGGTGCTTTAATATCAATCAGTCTTTTCAGACGGTTGTTGCGAATAATCACACGACGGTACAGATCGTTCAGATCGGAAGTCGCGAAACGGCCGCCATCAAGGGGTACAAGGGGGCGCAATTCCGGCGGAATCACGGGAACCATCTTGATCACCATCCATTCGGGTTTGTTCTCGATACGGGTACGGGCTTCACGGAAAGCCTCCACCACTTTCAGGCGCTTCAATGCTTCCGCCTTGCGTTGCTGCGAAGTATCGGTTGCCGCCTGGTGACGAAGCTCATAGGATAACGTATCCAGCTGCGTTCTTGACAGGAGCATCTCCAACGCTTCGGCTCCCATCTTCGCGATGAATTTCTTGGGATCGTTGTCGTCAAGTAACTGATTCTCGCGGGGCAGTTTGTCAATGATATCGAGGTACTCTTCTTCCGTGAGGAAGTCGAGCCTGTTAACGCCATCTTCTTCCTTGATACCCGGCTGGATGACGACGTAACGTTCATAGTAAATGATCTGGTCAAGTTTCTTCGTCGCAAGGCCCAGCAGATAGCCGATCTTGTTGGGCAGGGAACGGAAATACCAGATGTGCGCCACCGGAACGACGAGTTCGATATGGCCCATGCGCTCGCGGCGTACCTTCTTCTCGGTCACCTCTACACCGCAACGATCGCAGATAATACCTTTATACCGTATTCTTTTATACTTACCGCAGTGACATTCCCAGTCTTTCACGGGACCGAAGATCCGCTCGCAGAACAAACCGCCCATTTCAGGTTTGTAAGTTCTGTAGTTGATCGTTTCCGGCTGTGTTACCTCACCGTGCGAGCTCTCCAGGATTGATTCCGGGGAAGCAAGACTGATGGTGATCTTGGAGAAGTCGTTGTTGATCTTTTTGTTTTTTCTGAAAGACATAATGTAAGTTTTCAGTTAATCTGTTCACCGTTCACAGAATATCTTAACGGGTTTGCGGTTGACTGTGAACGGTCAACCGCATGCCGGGAATATTTAATCCATCGTGATCTCCAGCGCGAGGCCTCTGAGTTCGTGCACCAATACGTTGAACGATTCAGGGATATTGGGTCTGCGCATGTTCTCACCTTTGACGATCGCCTCGTATGCTTTCGCACGGCCGATCACATCATCGGATTTGATAGTAAGGATCTCCTGGAGGATGTTTGAGGCACCGAATGCTTCAATCGCCCAAACCTCCATTTCACCGAAGCGCTGACCACCGAACTGTGCTTTACCACCCAATGGCTGCTGCGTAATGAGAGAGTATGGCCCGATGGAACGCGCGTGCATCTTGTCATCGACAAGGTGACCGAGTTTCAGCATGTACGCCACCCCTACCGTTACCGGCTGGTCGAACCGGTCGCCGGTCAATCCGTCGAACAGGTAGGTTCTTCCGAACGGCGGAAGACCTGCTTCCTTCAGTTCGCTTTGCACTTCTTCCAGCGTAGCGCCGTCGAAGATCGGTGTCGCATACTTGCGTCCGAGTTTCAATCCGGCCCATGCGAGAACGGTTTCGTAAATCTGTCCAAGGTTCATCCGTGAAGGTACGCCCAGCGGGTTCAAACAAATGTCCACCGGTGTTCCATCTTCCAGGAACGGCATATCTTCATCGCGTACGATCCTTGCGACAACACCCTTGTTACCGTGACGGCCTGCCATCTTATCACCGACCTTCAGCTTGCGCTTTTTGGCGATGTAAACTTTAGCCAGCTGCACGATACCCGTCGGTAATTCGTCACCCACTTCGAGGGTGAATCGCTCGCGCTTGAATTCGCCGGCGTAGGTATTTCTCTTGACAGTATAATTCTTAACGAGCTGTCCGATCAGGTCATTGAGATGATCGTCACTGGTCCAGTTTTCGAGGCTGATGTCCGCGATCAGGTTGACCTCTTCCGGCACGTTGTAGTTACTTTCATCACGGTAGATGTTCTTGTCGGGGAACAGGTTGTTCTCGATCACCTTGGCGGAAAATTTAACGCCTTTGCTCACGAGTTCATCGCCGAACTTATGCTTGACACCGTTGCTGGTTTTTCCATTCAGCAGTTGGGTAAGCTTGCTGATCATCTCCTCGCGAAGTTCCGTCAGCTGTTTGCTGTACTTGTTCTTCAGCGCATCGAGTTCTTTCTTGGACTTCGAGCGAACATCCTTGTCGCGTTTCGGTCTGGAGAAAAGCTTGGTATCGATCACCACACCTTTCAGGGATGGCGGCGCCTTCAGGGATGCATCTTTCACATCACCGGCTTTGTCACCGAAGATCGCCCTTAACAGCTTCTCTTCCGGTGTGGGATCGGTTTCACCTTTCGGTGTGATCTTACCGATGAGGATGTCGCCTTCTCTCACTTCCGCACCGATGCGGATAATACCGTTCTCATCGAGGTGCTTCACGGCTTCCTCGCTTACGTTCGGGATTTCAGAGGTCAGTTCTTCTTCACCGCGTTTGGTGTCGCGAACTTCAAGTTCAAACTCCTCGATGTGGATAGAAGTATAAACGTCATCGCGAACGACTTTTTCCGAGATTACAATCGCATCCTCGAAGTTGTAACCTTGCCAAGGCATATAGGCCACCAGCAGGTTTCTTCCAAGTGCGAGCTCGCCGTTTGCCGTGGCATATCCCTGGCAGAGCGGTTGTCCCTTCACGACCTTTTCGCCTTTCTTTACGAGCGGCGTCAGGTTGATACAGGTATCCTGGTTGGTTCTTCTGAACTTGATCAGGCTGTACGTTTTGTATTCATCGTCGAAGCTTACGAGTTGTTGTTCCTCGGATACTTCGTACTTGATAACGATTTTCTTGGCGTCAACGAATTCGGCGACACCATTGCCTTCGGCCAGGATCAGCGCCCTGGAATCCAGCGCGACGCGTCCTTCCAGACCGGTTCCCACGACAGGCGCTTCGGGCCGCATGAGCGGTACCGCCTGACGCTGCATGTTCGAGCCCATGAGGGCGCGGTTGGCATCATCGTGTTCGAGGAAAGGGATCATCGAAGCAGCAACCGATACGATCTGGTTAGGCGCAATGTCCATGTACTTCAGATCCTTCGGTTCTACCACGGGGAAGTCCCCTTCAAAACGCGCTTTTATTTTCTCATCCACAAACTCGCCACCGGATTTGATCGGTACTTTCGCCTGGGCGATGTAGTTGGTATCTTCTTCTTCTGCCGTCAGGAATACAACCGGTTCCTTGATCTTCACCTTGCCGTTCTCGACTTTGCGATAAGGCGTTTCGATGAATCCCATTTTGTTCACTTTCGCGTGAACGCAAAGGGAGGAGATCAAACCGATGTTCGGTCCTTCAGGTGTTTCGATCGTACACAGGCGACCGTAATGCGTATAGTGAACGTCACGGACTTCGAAGCCGGCGCGTTCGCGTGACAAACCACCGGGACCGAGTGCCGACATCCTGCGCTTGTGCGTAATTTCTGCCAGCGGGTTGGTCTGGTCCATGAACTGCGACAGCTGGTTCGTTCCGAAGAACGAGTTGATCACCGACGACAGGGTGCGGGCGTTGATCAGGTCAACAGGTTTAAAATCCTCGTTATCGCGAACGTTCATCCGTTCTTTTATGGTCCGTGCCATACGTGCCAGACCGACGCCGAATTGTGAATACAACTGCTCGCCTACTGTTCGTACGCGCCTGTTGCTCAGGTGATCGATATCATCGATCAGCGCTTTGGAGTTGATCAGGCCGATGAGATATTTCACGATGAGGATGATATCCTCTTTCGTTAACACCCGTTGTTCGGAGCTGATGTCAAGACCGAGTTTCTTATTGATCCTGTAGCGTCCTACTTCGCCGAGGTCATAGCGTTTTTCGCTGAAGAAAAGGCTTTGGATAATATCCCGGGCCGTTTGTTCATCCGGTGCTTCAGTGTTTCTCAACTGGCGGTAAATGTATTCAACCGCTTCTTTTTCAGAGTTGGAAGTATCCTTGGCCAGTGTGTTGAAAATAATGTTGTAGTCGGTGATGTTGATATCATCACGGTGCAGGATGATGGACTTTACGCCTGAATCCAGGATGATGTCCACATCTTCTGCGGCGATGGTATGGTCGCGTTCGAGCAACACTTCGTTGCGGTCGATGGACACTACCTCACCGGTATCTTCATCCACAAAATCTTCCGTCCAGGTTTTCAATACCCGGGCGGCGAGCTTGCGGCCGACAATTTTCTTGAGTGTATTTTTGTTCGCCTCTACTTCTTCAGACAGGCCGAAGAGGTCGAGAATATCCTTATCCGAGCCGTAACCGATGGCGCGGAGCAGGGTGGTGACGGGGAATTTCTTTTTACGGTCGATGTATGCGTACATGACGGCATTGACATCGGTCGCAAATTCTATCCACGATCCTTTGAAGGGGATGATCCGTGCCGAATACAGCTTCGTTCCGTTGGTGTGTTTGCTCATGGCAAAGAACACGCCCGGTGAACGGTGGAGCTGCGACACAATAACGCGCTCGGCGCCATTGATCACAAACGATCCCTTTTCCGTCATGTAAGGGATGTTACCGAGGAATACTTCCTGCTCGATGGTTTCGAAGTCCTCATTGTCCTCGTCGTTACAGGTCAACCGTAACTTGGCCTTGAGCGGAACAGAGAAGGTCAACCCGCGGTCGATGCACTCGTCAACCGAGTACTTGGGCGGGTCGATGGTATAATCGACGAATTCCAGCACAAAATTTTCGCGTGAATCACTTATGGGGAAGTTTTCAGCAAAAACCTTGTAAAGACCTTCGTTCTGTCTTTTTTCAGCCGGCGTCTCGATTTGCAGGAAATCTTTAAATGACTGGAGTTGCAGATCCAGAAAATCCGGGTAGTCAAGGACCTTCTCAATTGCAGAGAAGTCGATCCTACCGTTTATATTTTTCTTTGCCAAGGTATTTAACGTTTTAGGTTCTTGATCCTGGACGGAGAACAATAGAGAAAATGAACTTGTTCGGGCACAAACGGGAATAGACCCCGACCCGACCATATTGATCGGAAACGGGGTCTAACCGGATGTTAGACGATGTACCCTTCGTCTTTTGAAGCATTATTTCAACTCCACTTCGGCACCAGCCTCAACGAGTTGCTTCTTCAGATTTTCAGCTTCGTCCTTCGGTAAGCCTTCTTTGATGGTTTTCGGTGCGCCGTCAACAACATCTTTGGCTTCTTTCAGTCCGAGACCGGTAAGTTCTTTCACCA
>DASPJC010000512.1:0-15145 GCA_035628815.1 Ohtaekwangia sp.
CCAGGCATCGATTTTGGCCTTTTCAGAACCGGATAGCTGACCGGTGAGGTAGCGTTGCAGTAAGCGGTCGAAATTCGATTTTTCCATAGACGCCGGATTCGCAGAACTTTACTACTGCGTTGATGACTTGCCAGATTACAATCGTTAACGCGATTTAAAACACACAGTCATCCAAAGCTTTTTCATGAAATTTTTGACCTGCCCGTTTCCTTTCAGGATGGCTAGCGCAAAGGGAAACAATCCCGGTTTTGTAAAAAGGTGTACGCTTCCCCACGTAAATTCAGCGATCTGGCGTAAATTTCATTGGACCATGATGACGATTTTTCGGGGGCATTCGGTTATTACTATACCGATTAACCTGGGCAACGCAAACCCGCATCTGGTTAATCTTGGAATAAATAATCGTCGGTGGTTACATTTTTTAAACTGTATCGGCGGGTTTCATGACATAAAGGAGGCCTGGGCTATCCGGTAAATGAAAACATAGCGCCGGGATAAGGTGTGTCATAGGAAATTTATAGCCGGTTTCCTGTGCCCTTTTCAAAATCAGGAGCCTGCCTTAGCCGGGCGATGACGTGAATGGTGTGATTACGTTTAGAAAGGCCGGCCTGTAAAGTACGACGACCTGGTATTCGTGCGTTTCTTCCGTTTGGCAGACTTCCGCGCTTTCTTTTTCGTTTTTTGATTCTTCTTTTTGTTGGCCCTGAACGAAGGTGTTGTATCGCCATACGCCGCGCGTCCGGAACCCGTGCGCTCCGGTGCTTTTTGCGCATGAGCACTTACAACAGACCCGGTAAAAAACCCGGTGAGGACAAGGATCTTGATAAAGCGTATCATACAATTATTCCAGCACGTGTTAATGTCCATTCAAATACAATACAGAACGGAAGAAATATCTGAATATTTCATGCCCCACCCGGTCTGCTGGTTCGCGGTTTGGATTTAGTGCGTGGCAAACCGTTTAGCCGATAATCAAATGTAAAAAAAGGAGGCCTGTTTTTACTACAAAGGGTTTTGAACGACGTCTGGCAGCGGTCTGTAAATTGTTTTTGGCCGTCCTCTTTAAAGATTATGACATACCCCAGCCTCTGCCAACCATCAATGATGTTGTTGACAGGACTCCTGCCCCGAACATTCGTCAATGATCCTCTGAGTTCAGGTACGATTCCAGGTTCTTTCGCGTAATCACTTCCAATGGGAATAAATAATTTGACGCAGCAGCTTTCCGGAACAACAAGTGGTTTGTCAACTGTTTAATACCGATGATTGCCTGGCGCTTGGCGTTCTGGTTGATCAGGAAATCGATGGTTCCGGACTTCAGGTATCGGATATTGCTTTTCAAAAGATCGTAGGCCACCAGCCGGATTTCCTTCTTTCCCTTTTTTTCCAGCAGGCTTGAAACGACCTGCGCACCTTTCGATGTTGTTACCAGGATTCCCCGCAGCGCGCGGCTTGACAGGAGCTCGGATAATTCGCTTACCAAAGTAGCGCCATGGGTATAGTTGAGATCAAGCGCGACGACGCGGTAACTTTTGTCAGCCAGTTCCTTGAAGTAATCCTTGAAACCTTTTTCCTTTTCACTGAGATATTTCGACGTATGAATATCATCGTAGATATGAAGAATGGCATAGGTGCCGGGCTCCTTCTGCCCATTGTGGAGCAACTCCGCTCCTAACATCCCGCTGTGATAGAGGTCCTGTCCGATAAAACTAAGCGGCGCGGGCGATTGCAGGTTGTTGTTTACCAGGACAAAGGGAATGTTGTGCTGCTGACAGGAATGGAAAAATCCCGAAGCTTCCTTGGTAAATATCGGCGCGGATATGATTCCGTCGGGCGCGGACTTCAAAGCTTTTTGAGCCAGGGTATTAAAAGACTCTTTTTTATACAGGTCAAAATGATAACGTTTCAACTCCAGCGCGTATTGCGCCCACTCATGTTCGGCCTGTGCTATGCCCGCAGCCGACTGCGCCCAATACTCATCCTGCTTCGGATCGGGCAATAACACGGCAATTCTTACGCTCTTGCTGGACACCAGGGTGCGCGCAATCAGGTTGGGTTTGTAACCGGTTTTTTCAAGAATGGCTACAACTTTCTTATAGCTTTCTTCGGCTACTTCTCCGCGTTTGTGAATTACCCGATCAACGGTACCCACCGAAACCTTAGCCATTCTGGCGATGTCCCGGATCGTAACATGTTTCGTCATTCGTCTGTCAAAAGCGCCGCTCAAAACGGCTTTTTTACTAAAAGATAATCAAATCCGCATAAAAACTTTTTGCGCCAGTCATGATGATAGCAGTTCACCGCGATTTATTCATACTTTATTTTTTTAAAGGATATAACGTGCTTCAAAAGGCAACGTCACTCAAAGCGGCGTCTGACCATTATAAGCGGAACGCAGTACGAATCCTCACGTCCTCCGAATGTCCGCCCACAAAAAGCGTATATTCACCCTGCGGTAATTCCCATTTTCCTTTTTTTGTATTCCACTTCCGCAGATCCGCGATCGGAATCTTCAGCGTGATATCCTGCGCACCATTCGCTTCTATGCTGACACGCCTGAACTGCTTTAGTTCTTTCAACGGCATCCTGTCCTGCTCCGGGTAGATGACGTACGCCTGTGCCACTTCATCAGCCGCGAATGCACCTGTGTTTTTGATAGTAATCGTGACTGACAGCGTGTCTTTCCCGGCATATTTCTTCAGGGGCAATTGCTTCCATGCATAGGAAAAAGTTGTATAGCTTAATCCATAGCCGAAAGGGTACTGCGTTTTCCCCTTGAAGTAGCGATAAGTCCTTCCTTTCATTTCATAGTTTTCATAGGGCGGCAGGTCATCCAGGGACTTGTAGAATGTCAGGGGCAGCCTGCCGGAAGGCGAAACGTTACCGAAAAGAATGTCAGCGAGTGCATGGCCGCCCTGTTCTCCAGGATACCATGCCAGAATGATGGCATCGGCGTATGGCGAAAGCGCTTCAATATCGATGGCGCTGCCGGATGTAAGGACAGCGATAATGGGCTTTTGGTGCTTCTGCCGTAGTGCTTTCAAAAACGCCTCGTGCGCGGCAGGGATACTGAGATCTTTTTTGTCCCCGCCGTGCGCCGCCAAAAAGGCATCACCCGCTTCACCTTCCAGTACCGGCGTCAAACCCAGCACGGCAATGGTGACATCACTGTTCTCGGAAGCCCACAGTCCGCCGAAGCGCACGGTGTCACTATCATTGCAACCCAGGTCGTACTGAACACCCATCGCGGGGCCGGCCGCAGCTGTAATGCCTTCAACAAAGGTGACAATGTCCGCCGATACGCCATGATAATTTGCAACCATCGCGTCCATTGAAGCGGAATTTGCACCGGTAACTAGAATACTGTTGACCGCGCCGGCCTTTAATGGTAAAACGCCTTTGTTATTTTTAAGCAGCACCATGCTTTGTTGCGCAGCCTGACGCGCGAGAGCCACGTGCTGCTGTGAATGCACGTCATCTTCGGCCAGCATATGATACGGCACGGACTCCGGGTCATCATAGAAACCCAGTTTGAATTGTGTGCGTAGCGCGGGCATCAATGCGCGGTCGATGTCATCCATCGTGATCAGTTTCTGATCCAGCGCTGCCTGCAGGTTATCCTGCATAAGATTTGAACAATCCACATTGATTCCCACTTTAACCGCCTCGGCAGCGACCACGACGGCGTTGTCAAGCACCTTGTGCCGCAGCCATATATCCTCGAGCGCCCAGCAATCGGTAACGAGGTGACCTTTAAATTTCCATTCATCGCGGACAATATTGTGCAGAAGTGTTTTTCCGGTACAACATGGCTCTCCGTTAACGCGGTTGTATCCGCACATGATGGACTCGACACCCGCATTGGCAAGTGTATGAAAAGCGTACAGGTACGTTTCACGCAGATCTTTTTCATCCACGACGGCATTGAAAGTATGCCGCGTGGCTTCCGGTCCACTATGAACGGCGAGGTGTTTCGCACAGGCAGAGGTCTTTAGATATCGTGGATCAGATCCCTGCATTCCGCGCACAAAAGAGGACCCCATGCGGGAAGTAAGGTATGGGTCTTCGCCGTATGTTTCCTGTCCCCGGCCCCAACGCGGATCACGGAAGATGTTGATATTCGGCGACCAGAAGGTCAGGCCCATATACTGCGTTCTTCTTCCCTGTCGTGATGCGAGATTATATTTCGCCCGCGCCTCCGTAGAGATCGCACCGGCGATCCGGAGCATCAGCGAATCGTTAAAAGTTGCCGCCAATGCAATGGCTTGCGGAAACACAGTCGCCTCGCCGGCGCGCGCCACGCCATGGAGTGCTTCATTCCACCAGTTGTAGGGCGGTATACCGAGTCGTGCGATACCGGGGGAGTTGTATCCGAACAAGGCGATCTTTTCTGCAGGGGTCGCACGGGAAAGAAGATCCCTGATGCGTTGTTCGATGGAAGCATCAGAGTTGCGAAACAATGGATCTTCCTGGGCACACACCGCCGTCTGTACAAGCACGGACAGTAGAACGGACAAAAATTTTCTGCGCATAAGCATCTGATGATTTCGGAGACTCTATTTGGAAAGATACAGTACCCTCCGCGTTATTTAAAAAATAAACCTGCCCATTTACGGGCAGGTCTGCAAACCCAACGAAACAACAAATTGTACTTCCGTAGTTATGTCCGTTCAGGACTTACGGAAAAAATCATTCTGCGTCCCACCATACCCGTGTCGTAAACGTATCGGGACCCTGCCTGGCGATAACGGCAGCGAGGTTGTCGCCATTGACACCATACTCATTCGCCGGGTATTGAAGTCTCCGTGGAATCGTTCCGCCGGTGACATTGCCGGTAAAATTGACTGGTGTAAGCTCTGGATAACCTGTTCTCCGCCAGTTGGCAAAGGATTCGTATCCGTCAAGGAACGAAGCGATGTAATACTGCGTGTTGATAGCTTCAAGCTTCTCTTCCAGTGTGCCGCCTGCGGGATAGGCTATTACATTGTCAGCATAGTTTGCGATCGCTGCATCATCGAAAAGGGAGGCAGGTGCCGATAATTTCAATTGCATGATAGCGGATTCCACGCCGTCTCTGAAAAGTTGTTCAGCGTCGCCGGATATCCATCCACGTTCAACGGCTTCCGCCTGCAGGAACAACGTCTGTGCATGCGACACCAGGATGTTAGGCGCATCAGGCCTTACGAGGTCCGACCGCACAATGGAAAACCTGTTGATCGTCTTGCCGGTAGGGATTAACGTGTTCGCATCAAGTCCATTGGGCAGGCCAACCTGGGCATCCGGGTCCGCAAGTCCGTCGTAACGGGTAACGTGATCGATGTCAACAGTGTCTCCATTCTCGTTGAGGAAATACGTCTGAACCGGGATAATGCCCAGGCGCGGGTCATCATTCTCACGCAGCAGGTCGATGAACGTTTTTGAAATTCTGAAGTTGTTGTTTTTCTGATCCTGGTGCGCGCCGGGGTAAGAGCCGAGTACGTGACTGTTCGGATTATCGTAGACTGTCGTCGACGTATGGTTAACACGGAACGCCTCGGTATACGATTCGATCACGCCGCCCGCCACCGCTTTTGCGGCCCACGTTTCCGCGGTATCCGGATCGGCCTTCGAAAGGCGCATTGCCAGCCGCAGCATCAGTGAATAAGCGGCTTTTTTCCAGAGGTTCAGATCTCCATTGTACACGATATCGCCGGAAACCGCTGCCTGTGCCGCGTCGAAAGCGGCCGCCGCTTCCTCGAGCTCTTTCAGCATGTCGTTGTAAATAAACTCCTGCGTGTCGTATTCCGGGATCAGGATTCCTTCGAGATAACCCTTGCCCGCCTGTGTATAAGGGACGTCGCCGTATAAATCTGTCATGCGATGAAAGACAACGACTTTCAGGATCCGCGCAATGCTGTTATAGTTGACCTCCTCGGGAACGTCGGTGGTCCGCGCAATAACGTCAACCAGTACTTTCACGGTTCGCTCGTAATTCCGGTCCCAATAGGAAGCTGAATATCCATCGTTGTAGAAATACTTATCTCCCTGCCAGTTCAGCGAAGCGAGTTGCTGAACAAAGAGTGCGCTGTAAATATAGTTTGCACGCCATGCCTCATACTCGCTGGTGGATGCCAGGATCATGCCCTGCGTCAGCAAGGCATTGGTGGGCGGATTGTCTTCCGCCGTCGGGTTCGTATTAATCTCCTCGAAGTTCTCCGTGCAGCTTACCGTTGCAAAAAGAAAGGCGATCAATGTCAGTGTATATGATCTTATTGAATTGCTTTTCATAAAAATGTTTTTATTGCCCGTCGATTATAATTTGAGATTCACATTAAATCCGTACGACCGTACCGTCGGGGCACCGAAAAACTCGAGGCCTTGCCCGTTGGTGTTATTATAACTCGATTCAGGATCTACGTTTGGAACGTGCTTCATCAGGATGCCCAGGTTGCGGCCAACGAGGGAAACGGAGATTCCCTGAAAAGGCGTTTTCGCCACAATGTTTCCCGGAAGCGCGTAGCTGAGTATGATCTGGCGCAACTTGATAAAATCCGCATCGTATACGTCCAGGCCCGTGATGTTCAGGTGAGCACTCTGGAAATAGGTTTGTGATGTGACCGACGTTGCATTCGGTACGCCATTGCCATCCACACCGGCTTCTATAATACCTTCTTCCCGTCCGCGGAGCGTTGCCTTATGCGCACCCCTGTACTTGGCGAAATCATTTGTTCCTGAATACATGACCGCGCCGAACTTGCCATCAATCAGTACACTCAGCCCAAATCCTTTATA
Organism: Ohtaekwangia sp.; assembly: GCA_035628815.1. Taxonomy (GTDB): domain Bacteria; phylum Bacteroidota; class Bacteroidia; order Cytophagales; family Cyclobacteriaceae; genus Ohtaekwangia. The sequence continues at coordinate 6,772 of DASPJC010000512.1, forward strand.
ACGGAATTCGTTCATGAGACCCATCGTCACCGGCGGAACACCTGTTCCATGTGCTGTTTGCGTGGGCTCGGATTGAAGGACACCGTTGTTTAAGATGTACTGCCCCTGCTCATTCTTCAATGGTCTGAACGCCATCACCTGACCGAAGGCTTTTCCTTCCAGGTGATCGATATTAGCCCTGCGCGAGCCGGCTGCGGTGGCAACACGGAATACTTTCAAATCATCCGATATCTTCACAACCTTACTGGCGTTGTGGGCCACGTTGAAGGACACATCCCACGAAAAATTATTAAGCTTCAGTGGTGTAGCATTGAGGAGTAGTTCGATACCCTTGTTTGATACCTCGCCAACATTCAATAAGACCGAACCATATCCGGTCGAATTGGATATCTGGCTGCTGATAATATCATTTTCAGTCGTTTTCTGATACACAGAGAATTCCAGGCCAATCCTGTTCTCCAGGAGTCGTGTCTCAAACCCTGCCTCCAGCGTCGTGGTCTCATATGGCTTCAGATTGGCATTGGGAATTGTACTGGGATCGTTATCGATATCGGCAACAGGGGCCGCACCATGCGGGTTCCGGTACAGGTAGGGTAGCGTCAGGCCGTAGGGATCTCTATCACCACCCACCTTCGCGTATGATCCGAAAATTTTGGCAAATGAAATGGCTGCGGGAAGCTGTACGGCATCCGATAATACAAAGCTGGCACCTACAGAAGGATACAGGATGTCCCAGTTCTCCCGCGGCAATGTGGAGAACCAGTCATTCCGTGCCGTTGCGGTCAGGTATAAGTAACGCTTGTACGACAATTCAACGGATCCGAAAACGGAAGTGACTTTCTTTTCCAGGACACTGAAATCGTTGTTCTTATTCTGAAGGTTGGTAATGTGGTAAAAACCGGGACCGAAAAAAGTATTTCCCCACCATTTCATGGTTTCGTCTTTCTGGATCATCAGGTTACCGCCGACAAAAGCGTCAACGTTGATATTGCCGAACTCCTTGTTGGCGCCAACCAACCATTCACCGTTGAATTCCCTGAATTTACTTGTTGACTGATCATTGATCTCACCGGTCTGAACGTAGCGCGTTCCGAAAGGCGTGATCTCGAAGTTACTTCTCGTGTACTGGTCTGTACCGATCTTACCCCGAACGTACAACCACTTGGTCAGATCGTACTTACCCATCACCACGCCAACGATACGATCGCGCTCGTCGTGCTGATTGAACATTTCTGTTGCCCAGTAGGGGTTCGTGACAAACACGTTTGCGTTAAACGCTTTTTCAAATCCGAAATCATCTGTCATACTCTCCTTCAGCGTCCTTACGTCGATGCTGTTAGGCAGTAAGTTCATGGTGAAATTCGCGTTGCCGGGTGAGTCGGATAATCTCGGCCTGTTTTTCACACGTTCACGCAGGTACCGCACGCTGACGTTCAGCGTTAATTTTTCAACCGGCTTGAGGGTCGCATTCAGTGAGAAGCTGTTCCGGCGCAACGTTGAATTGGGAACGACACTTTTGTTATTCAGGTCCGACATCGAAAAATTATACGACATCTTATCGGTACTCCCGCTCAGGGATAACGCGTTCGTGAAGTTTGTACCGGTATTATAGAAATTTTTCAGGTTGTTTTTGTGCGCAACGTAGGGACGTTCAACGCCGTCGAATTGCGGTACCATGCTCCCATCGAGAAGGCCACCCCAGCTATTAAGATTGAGACCCGCCGCCGCCGCCGCATTGGCGGGAGGAACGCCAAGCGAGCCGTGACCATACACGGTCTGCCAGTCTGCCAGCTCAAGCGGTTCTTCAAAGACAAGGTTGGAATTGAACTCGATTCCAAGTCCTTTTGACTTGGAACCTTGCTTCGTTGTGATGAGGATAACGCCGTTCGAAGCGCGAAATCCATAAAGTGCAGCAGCGCTTCCGCCTTTCAATACGGTGATCGATTCTATCTCATCGGGATTGAGCATCTGGATACCATCACCGGCATCGCGCCCGCCCCACTCGCCAGCCGATTGACGTACCTGGTTATCAATGGGAATACCATCCACAACATAAAGCGGCTGGTTGTTTCCCGAGATAGAAGTATTGCCGCGGATTACAACGCGCGATGATCCCGCAGCGCCCGTGGCGGTACTGGTAACATTTAAACCCGCAACGCGGCCGACAAGGCCGTTCACCAGGTTGTTGCTCCTGGCCTGGGTGAGTTCGGCTCCACTGACGACGGAGACACCCGAATTCAGCGCCTTCTTTTCCCGCTCAATGTTAAGCGCCGTAACCACGACCTCGTTGAGCGTTGTGATATCCTCGGCGAGGGTCACGTTAATCACTGTTTGATTCTGCACCGCGACTTCCTGCGAGGTGAACCCGATGAAAGAAAAGACAAGCGTTCCGTTGAGCACTTCACTGCCATCAAGCGCAAAGTTTCCTTCCGTATCGGTCGTGGTTCCGACTGTGGTGCCTTTCAGCACAACGGACACGCCCGGGATTGGAGCGCCGTCCGTATCAGAGACAACTTTTCCGGTCACCGTCTGTGCGGACGCGAAGCCCCAACAGAGCAATAACAGGAAAGTGACAGCATGAATTTGTAAGATTTTTTTCATAGGCAATTTTTGGGTTAATCAGTAATTGAAAACATTCAGTGTTAAAAGTCGTCCGGTAACGTGCGGTCAAATTAACAACCGCAAAAATTAAAAGCAAGGAATATCGCGTTTCGTGTACGAACACGGAAGCACTGTGTTCGTACACGACAAACACCATCGCCCGCTTAAAAACTGATCTTTACCGTTAGAAAGGGCAGGTTCAGCGAACAGTTGATACCCATTTCCGGGTGATCAATCCTGAGAAAAAAATCCTGATTTTTCGATCCACACACGTTATCAGTTGCTGCTGACTGCATGCTATAAACCTGCCGCCGATGGTCTTCGCGGTGGCTGCCCTGTAACTTTTTTGATGCAACAACGTTGCATTTAAAAAAACCCGTCGTATTTTACACCCTAATGGATTCAATCATGCTTTACACAACCCATCAAGATTAATTTATGCCTTCATTCGACATTATTATTATAGGGGGAAGCTATGCAGGCCTGTCTGCCGCAATGTCGCTGGGCCGGGCCTTGCGAAATGTACTGGTGATCGACAGCGGTACGCCGTGTAACACGCAAACCCCGCATTCCCATAATTTCATCACCCATGATGGCGAGGTTCCTGGCGTGATCGCACGGAAAGCACGGGAGCAGGTAATGCGTTATGATACGGTCACTTTTCTTGATGACCTGGTAACGTCCGCCCAAAAGCTCGACAGCCAATTTGAAATTGCCACGTCCGCGGGAAAAAGTTTCACCGCCAGGAAGCTATTATTCACCACCGGCATGAAAGACATTATGCCACCAATCCCGGGGTTCGCAGCATGCTGGGGTATCTCGGTGCTGCATTGCCCGTATTGCCATGGATATGAAGTACGGAGCCAGCCGACAGGGATTATTGCCCAGGGGGATATGGCCTTTGAAATAAGTCGGCTCATCCGTCACTGGACAAAAGACCTGACGCTCTTTACAAATGGACCATCAGGGCTTTCTGCCGAACAGTCAAAACGGATCAAAGCTCACAATATCCGCATCGTTGAAACGGAGATCGACCGGGTTGAACACGAGAACGGTTATATAAAGGAGCTGCGTCTGGCAGGTGGTGCAACCGTTGCGCTGAAAGCAGTCTATGCCCGCCCTGCCCTTGTTCAGCATTGTGCTATTCCAGAGGCGCTGGGCTGCGAAGTCAACGAACAGAATCTTCTGAAAATCGATATGTTTCAAAAGACAACGGTTCCCGGAATATTTGCCGCCGGCGATAACACCACAATGATGCGCGCGGTTTCCCTGGCGGTCTCTTCGGGCGGATTTGCAGGCGCCGCTATTAACAAGGAGCTGATAGAGGAGTGGTTTTGATCTGAAATGCTGCAGGATCCGTCTTATCTTACGCCCCATTTCTACTGAACCTTTTCAGTCAACCCTGTAATATTAAGCCCCGGCCTTCTCCTCAGGGGATTTGCCGGCGAATTTAAAAGCTAATCGAGGAGTTGTTTTAAGATGAGTTTCAACGCTGTCCCATAAGAAGCGTCGATGTGTGATCTGCAATTCATCCACTACGTGTTTACATTCACCATCTGTTAGCACATCGTCAATCTTCAAGACAAAAATGTTTTGATTGCTTTCTGTCAGTACCCGTTTAATGCCAGAAAAAATATAGGAAGCTTCTACATCTCAAACCCTCATCCTGAATGGAAAACAAGATCAGCACCTGGATCTCTATCGGTACATGCATCGTTGCATTAACCACTGCCATCTTCACCTTCAACATCGACGCCAGATTAAAAGTGCTGGACGTACGGCAAAAGGAGCTGGGATATGTAAAGGATTCGGCGGATTTCACCCGCGACCGCGACTTCAAGTTCAAGATCTATGAACTCGTTTTGGATGCGATTGAAAAAAAAGACGACGACACCTTACGACAACGCGCGGCCATTATTGTTGTCAGTGAAATGGTGGATGACAAAGATGCGAACTTCAAGCTTGGACTGTTAAACATTATCCATAGCGCGAGCCGAAATAAAGCAATTCAAACCAGGACCGCGGATAAGATATTTGTTCTGGAAGAAACATTAAAAACAAAAAGCATGCAAGCCGGAACGGATGAATGGCGTATTGATGTTTTCTATCTCGAGGCAAACCAGAAAAGCGCAGAGCCTGTAGCGTCGGCCGCAGCGACCCTGCTCAAGGACATGGGATACAATGCGAAAGTGAGGTTATTGCCTGATGCGGTCAATCGCCGGCAGGGATATCAGATCACCACGAACCAGATCCGCTTTGAGACGACCGAAAAAGATGAAGTCCAAAAAATATCAAAGCTGTTGTCAGAGGGCGCGAGCTTAACGCTTGACCAGCGGCAGACAAAATCCCCCACAGCGAAATATATCAGTATCTTTATTTACCGGTAGTACGTTAGAACCCAAAGCAACATTTTATGCTTCTATGAATGCTTTGGACCTTGTTACATACAACACCTGGGCAAACAGGCTTGTCTGCTCCCAGGTCGAAACATTGCCACAGGACATATTCGAGAAGAACTTCGGCGGGAGTTTCGGCTCAGTCAAGGCTACACTTATCCATGTACTGGAGTCTGACTGGTTATGGCTGAACCGCTGGAGAGGTATTCCGCTGCAGGTGGTTCCGGATTGGCCTGTTGATACGGCCAAAGCGATTACCGCAATATGGCAACCGATACAAGACGAGATGATACAACACTGTAGCGGCGTTTCCGGCAAACCCGAAACCCCGTTAGAATTCATCACGCGGAAAGGCGTGCCTCATACCATGCGTTTCGCGGACGTAGTCACCCACATCTCCCACCACGGAAGTTATCACCGCGGGCAATTAGCCAACATGATCCGGCAGTCAGGATTGAGACCGGTAAGCACGGATTATTTCATCTTCTGCACAATAACGAAACCAGCGTGATCATCCGCTTCATGCTTTGGTTCTTCTAATCTGCAACGCTAACCTGTAGCTGATGACCTCCATCCGCTTCACTTTTCTGTAACATATCCACAACAACCCTCCGCCGCTTACACCGAACGAGCAATCGATTAATTGCCAGTAAAATGGAATTCCCCTCATACTGCCGGCGATGAATGCCAATGGAAAAATTGCGGCGCAGGCGATCAGGCCAAACTCGATCACCCAGATGTTACGCACCGGATCGCGCAAAGGACCGATGAACGCGACGGCGATCACCAAGTGCGCGAAAGCAAGCCAATCGGTGCCGTAAGCGATGAACGGGTAATTTGCGTTTGTCTCCGCAACGCCATGATAAACTGCGTCAACCCAACACGCGAGGTCATTATTCCAGTCCTGCGCCTGGAACCATTGATGCGCAATACGCAGTTCCCATTCCAGTGGAAAGGCAGTAACGCCGCTCAGGATCAATCCGGCCATAAAAGCCATCAGCAAATGTCGCACCTGGCGTTGCAATACTTTAGTTTCTATCATAGTGATGGTTGGTAGGCGATCGTTAAAGTTTTCTCCTGGAAAATTTGTGCGACGCCGTACATCAACGTCGGTTCATCCGCGGCGGTGACGTTGACCAGGCAAAACCTGTCTTCTCCTTTCAACATCCGCATTCGCCAGTCCAACTGGTCGATAGTTTGAATTTTACCATTGGTATACCACCATGCTGAGTAGAGTTCCGCATCCTGCCGTTCCAGCCGGCCGGTGTATATTGTGTTACCTGCGACAACACAAGTCTTAATGCTTTTGAACTCATAGCCACTTCCTTTCCAGCAGATCAGCGGAGTATGTTCACCCGAAAAGAATTCAGGAATAGGCTTCACGTACATCAACAAATTTTCGGACGCGATCTTTACGATGCCGTCACGCATTTGTTCTGGAGGCAGCTGGTTAAAACTCACGTCAGCGCGCACCGTGTCCATGGCCGTTTCCCGGTCCGCCATCCGCACACCTATGAAAACAACCGCCACGGAAAAGACACACCCAGCGAATTTTAACAACGGCCTGGCAGGGCTTTCAACCCGACTTTTATCGACGCGCCTTCCGTACTTCATGACCAGCCAGCGGCTCAGAAGATACAGGGGAATAATTACATAAACCACAAGGCATAACAAGCCGATTACCTCATGCAGTGGATTTTCAGGAACGATCCTGAACAGTACGAGAATGACTATCCTGACCAGGTTGGTGATAACGTTGAGAAAAAATGCAACCACAAAAAATAAGGTTAACAGACAAAGACCCAGGTGTCGTGCCGATATTTTATAGCGATGAACAATGAGAAAGACTGCCATTAACATAGCAATGGAAAGCATACTGAGTCCAACACAAGCCTCGTCAACGGTGAACATCGCGCCGTCACGTACAAGCATGTTGCCTTCGACGCGTATATCAAAGCCGATCTGCTGTAATATCCAACCGGAACATTTACTGAGTTGCAGTCGCAATGGAAAACCAAGAATGGTGGTGACCTGGTAAAAAAATGGCGACATAAAAGCGAGCAAGAAAAGGATGAGGTTGTTAATTTTTCCCACGAACGTTTCCATTATCCACAGGATGTAAAATGCCAGGGTAAAAAAATAAAATATGCGTACACCATAAATAAAAGCCACGGTTCCCACGAATAATATCAGCAATGGAAATTTATAGTGAAGTCGCGGACGGTCATCGATGAATAAAGCGAACGGAAAAAGACAGAGTCCGATGATGACATTGCTATTGGAAAAGTATGACAGGGGAAATGCGATTACCGCTCCTGTGAGCGCTGCTACGATGAGAATAGCGGCAGTAATTTTGTCGCGGGCGGCCGGGTTAAAACTGCTAAGTGAAAGCATACGTCTAAATTGCTGGCGTGCGTTTCCAATGCCGTGCCACCGTATAACAAACGAGGAGGATGAACACGATGATCAAAGCCCATTCATGCGGTTCCGGCACGGCACCCGCCGATTGTTTTGAAGCGTTGTGAAGACTTTTATCCTTATCCTTTATGCCGAACCGCTCGTAATCCGCCTGCGTTTCGAGTACGATAAGACTTGATACAGGAGAGACAACGTATGCCGTAGCCGCTTCATCAACCAGCGACTCGCTGACAAAATCGTCCATAAAATAATGTGCGCCAACCTGTCGCATAATGTTATTGTAAGCGAATAAACGGGCCAGGTGGTCGGGCGCGCTGTTGGTCACCTCTCCAGAGGTTCGTTTCTTTACAATCATCATTTTGGAATCATGAAGGACGATATTTTCGTCCGATTCATTGGTGCTTGAAAACTTGTCATCCTTCAGCCACTGCAACAGCTGATGACCGGGCCCTTCAGCGAACTCAAGTCCTCTTAGTTCTTTAAACGACCGGATATAGGTCGATACGCCTCCAGAAAGATTATAGACATAAACTTTTTTATTGGCAGCGAAGAAATCTGCGATGCCTTTGGCAAAGCTGCTTTCCCGGAAATCCCGGAGATAAGGAGAGAGCGATTTACCTTTTGTAATGACCAGCGATCGGCTTGTTTCCTGGATATGGTGAAAGGGAAATAATGAGAAATTACGTTTTGCGAGTTTCCGTGTAACAGGTTCCCAGTTAAGATGATCAATTCTAACAAATTGCCCGCCATCGTATGCATATACGTTGTATTTATCCAATATCGGTCGAACATCACGTAAGTCTGCTTCAGACCAGCTGCGATTGATGTCCAGAAATACCGCCGTCAACGCGACCGGCTGAAAAACGGGCTGATACGATACCATCGAGTAGCTAAACCCGCCGAATGAAAACAGATTATTTTTCAGCGGTTGGGCGCCAAAGGACACGTTCATTTCTGGA
>DASPJC010000513.1:0-4039 GCA_035628815.1 Ohtaekwangia sp.
AACTGGTGGTTCCCTGGTCGAGGGCAATGATATACTTTGACATAGATGCTATTTACATGAAGTCATTCACATGATGAAACGGCTGTGGCGCGTAAAAACTAAGCGAACAAAACGCTGAAGATCCATGCGCCAAGTGCGCCACCGATCAAAGGTCCAACGACGGGTATCCAGCTGTAAGACCAGTCGGAAGTGCCTTTACCGTGGATCGGAAGGATGAAGTGCGCCACACGCGGGCCGAAATCGCGGGCCGGATTGATGGCGAATCCCGTTGTCCCGCCGAGGCTGAATCCGATGGTCGATATCAATGCCCCAATCACCACGGGATTCAGTCCGTCGGTAAATTTGTTAATGCCGATAAACTGCACCGCCAGCACGAGAATGAAGGTTCCCAATATCTCACTGAAAAGATTATTCGGCGTCGAACGAATAGCCGGGGCAGTACAGAAAGCACTGAGTTTTGCAGATGCACTTTCCGTCCGGCCCCAGTGTGGAAGGTAGTGCAACCAGACCAGGATGGCCCCCATGAACGCACCACAGCACTGTGCCACGATATAGCCGAGAACATGCGATAACGGGAAATCGCCGGCAAGTCCGAGCGCCAGCGTGATGGCTGGATTCAGGTGTGCACCGCTGAACTGACCTACCGCATAGATGGCAATCATGACGGCCAATCCCCAGGCAATGACAATCGTGTGCCAGCCAGCCCCCTCTGATTTTGTATCCTTCAGGACAACACCGGCGACTACACCATTCCCCAGGAGGACAAGGAGCATGGTACCGAAAAACTCTGCAACGTATGGAGACATATTTTTGGGGTTAAAGGTCTTAAGCAAAGATGGTCAAATTCTTTCGGAGGTGCAGACCACACCGTTCTCTAAAAATCCAGTCCGGCGCCGGTAGTCGCGTCAGATTTATCGTGGATAGATACTTCCTCCCGCCGCAGCATTGTATCCAGCACGTCATACTGCTCCATCATTTTCCCGGTCACTTCTTTAACCATGAACATTCTTCGAAGCTCGGCGTTCTTCTAATGTACTAGACCGTTCGTCGTGTTGATACTTCTTCAATCCATTGTAGGTTGGTTGGTGTAAAGGCGCCATCCTCCGGGTGCATCGCGCTGCTGATTCGTTTTGACCAGGAAACACCAATCACCCTGGTTTCAAAAATTTATACGCCATCACTTTCCCTTTTTTCAATCATTTGCTGCTGTGCACACATAAAAGCTGAACACGACCGGTAGTGAGTTGATTCCGGTGTGTTTCCGGCTTTGATATTGTAGTCAATGTTTTTTTGGACGGGAACCTCCATGAACGAGTGGTCTATTCCGCATTGGCAACGGCTTCTTTGCGGGTCTTCATGCGTTCGATAACAAAATTGCCCAGCGCCCTGCCTTCGACAACGCCATTTTCGACCGCGGGCCTGTAATGTATTCCGCCATACATCCTGCTCACGGCGGCTTCCTCCGCCGCATGATTGAACGATTTGAAACTCCGTGCTGTAAGGCCGAATTCTATTTCCGTCGAATCGGTAAATGCAAAGTTATCCCCAAAGAGGCTGGTGAGAACGGTAGATGCTGATGTTGAGATCACGCTGTGCCCGCTGGTGTACTCGGGAAAAGGAGGCGTCTGCAGGAGCGGAACCCATTCTTCGTCCATGTACTGGTTAATATAAGTCTCGGGACGGATCACCAGACTACGATATTTCTCGTCCCAGCAGGAAACAAATCCATCGAACAACGCAACGGCGACGTAGACATAGGCTTCCGCGGACCGGACAAAATCAGCTTTCGTTTTGCGACAGGCAACGTGGGTTATGTTCATCCAGTGACCACCGGGCGAGATCTTTTTCGTGGCAAACATGACATGACCTTTAACATTCATCACGAACGGGTTGCAGTCCCAGAAGGAAGCAATTTCCCGTTGCTCAGGGGTGAGGTTTTTCACCATGTCGTGAATCTCCAGGGCTTCCTTATAGAACTGGCTGTTCTTGTCGAGCGAGAAGGGTGTTGGACCTTCCGGTTTAAACTGTCCGGCGGAATCCAGCACAAACGTGCGTATTTTATTCCAGTGCGGCTCAACGGCATCCATATACGCGGGTGGCGTGGGCTTCCAGGTGTCCGCGTTGTTCTGAATGGAATACTTGGGGAACGAACGGGTCTGTTTGTAGTTATCTTTGTTTGACCAGGCAATGATATGATCGGCCACCTTTATTCCATAGGTCACAGACCGCTCAAATACGTCATCGGGAATTCCAGCATCGCGGAATTCTTCCATGATGTTCGTATAAAATTCATCCATTTTATCCTCCGAAAAAACAAGCTGCCGGGCAACCTTAAACATTGCCTGAACCGCCGCCAGGGAAAAGCAGTACTCCTCTCCAGCCACTGGCGAGGGCACCGGCTCAAGACCTTTTAACTGGCCGGCCAGTGTAACATAGTCCGGGTTTTGATGGATGGCGGCTTCATAAGCAGCAACCGTCATGTAGGTGTAAATACGCGATGCTACAGGCGGCGAAAAAATATCATGAACAATAACATCCGTTACCTGTTTTACGGACCGATGAAGAAACCCCGGGTCCTGTGTTCTTGAACGCCAGGCACTTTCGTCCTCAGAACACGATGCCGATACGAAGCATAACATCGCCAACATACAATAGAACTTCTTCATGGTAAAAGGGTAAATCTGGAGTCAAATTTAGAATTTTATCCATAATTAATCATCCTTTCCTGTACTGGCTTGTTGTGGAGAGAGTTCCTTTTTCGACCGTTTGAATGCGGTCTGAAGGAGCTTTCACTTCCTGCATAAATGCAGTTTGACTGCACCCTGTACGCCGGGTGTTGTCGCGCTGCATTTCCATGCTTTTGATCCGGTTGCGGCCCCTGGCCATCACTGCCTGTGTTCCCGCCAACGCGCGGAAGTCTGGCAGAATGCGAGTAGGTAGGAAAGGAATGCGACAACGCTTCCTTCCGCGGTAAAGTCAGGCAGCCCACCATTGCTCTCAACCATAAATGTTAACCCGTTCAATTATGTCCATCCCGCGGGACAGGGCGCCATTCATGTATTGAAATCAAATAATCAGCGATTACGGTTTGCCACCACGCGGGGCTGATCGTACATCGGACCGAACGAAACAATCGTATCGTTATTCCGGATGGCAATGTAATACTGCCTGCCGCCCGCGGAAATCCGCTTCAGCGACCGCACTTCACCGCGGACCCTGAACCCGGAATGAACTGGCGGTACACTCTTGAATCCACCCCTGCCATCGCCTTTCAGCAAGAGCCCGCTGCTGGCATCATACCGGCCCATCTGAATGTTTGGTGAGTAAAAATTACCGGCGACAAGAATGTCTTCATGGTGATCGCCATCAAAGTCGTCTATCCATAGGGCATTCACTGTAGAGAACTGCGCGGCCAAGGGCAGTGGCTGTATCCTGAACTTCCCATCGCCGAGGTTTTCGATATACGCCGAAGCAAAGGTGTATGCTGCATATTGCTCGGATGCTGCCAACGCATCTTCGCTGAACATATCCTGCAACGTTGCCGCAGCGAACCTGTGATAAGAAAGATACCTTTTTTTGAGGTACGGCATCTGCCGGGTCATTTCATCGCGCGTGTGAAACGGGTACTCTTTTCCATTGATGTAATGGGTAAGCACCTGGTCAGTGCTGTCGTTGCCGTCAAAATCGCTGACAAACATTTTCACAGGCTGATTTTCCGAGGCGCGCAGCCTGGCGTTCAATCCGAGATTGCCCGCCATGAGATCCATGTCCCCATCACGGTCGAAGTCAAAAGGAAGAATGGTATTCCACCACCCGTGACTTTTTTCCAGCCCGCTGTTTTCCAGCTTCATCGGCTCAAGCTTACCGTTTTTGCTGAGGAGTATTGTAATGGGACTCCATTCGGCCGCGATTACAAGATCATTTTTTCCATCGCCATTCATGTCAACCCAAACAGCATCCCTGACGAATCCGAATTTGCGAAGGGCCGGCGCGCGGCTATCGGTTGCGTCTTTGAAATTCCCTTTGCCGTCGTTGATCA
>DASPJC010000514.1:0-2752 GCA_035628815.1 Ohtaekwangia sp.
AAAGACAAGGTGAAGGGCGCCTGGATCTGGAGTATGCACGACAGTACCTATGAAGTACTACTCGGAAAGAACCTGCCCATTCCCGATGCAAAAACATTATCGCTCGACCTTGCGGCATTTTACATCGCCACGCCTGAAAAAGTGTCGGCGCTTTCACTGTCGGACGAACCGGCACGGGTGGGTGATACGGTGCGGTTACTATCCAGAATAAGGGTTCAGGATACGGTGACCTTTCTGCACCCGGGCAGGGTGGTTTATGCAACGGACAGTGTTTTTGTCTATGAACTGATGTCGCGCAAGCGCGTTCGCATGAGTGGAACCAGCGGGTCACCAGTGCTCGATCCGGGTGGCAAAGTTGTGGCCAACAGTTTCGGCGGGTTTACCATTCTGAATGATGCGGTTAAAGCGGACCTGATAAAGGAAATCCCCGTGCTTGCCGGTGTTCCCTTGTCGAATGGCAAATCCTACGGTATCGGGCTGCCAGCGGAAATCATCCGGCAGACACTGATACATGCGAGGTTGCAGGAAGCGGATACGATTCAAACACGGATGCCTTGAACGAAAGCGAACACGGAATGCGGGAAATCGATAACTTTTATCTCCGGCAAAAAGAGCCGGAGAAAAGTTGCCTGCTGGCGTTGCGCGCGCTCATTGTGCAATCAAACCGAAACGTAACCGAAGGGTGGCGCTATGGAATGCCGTTTTTTTTCTACCAGGATAATCGATTTTGTTATCTGTGGGTTCACAAAAAGACCCATCAGCCATACCTTGGTATTGTGGATGGCAAAAAAATACAGCATCCGGACCTGGTCACAGAAAAGCGCTCACGGATGAAGGTATTGTACGTGGACCCGGCGAAAGACATCCCCGTAAAAAAGATAAACGCTATTCTACAGACGGCGATCAGCCTTTGCGCCGGTTAAAGTGTTATTGCAAGCCATGAGAGTCACTGGCCTGATGGTCACCTTATTTTCACTATCTTTATTAACGTAGACAAAAACAAATTCACCTAACAAAGTTCTATGAAAAAACTACTGGTATTTTTTGTGCTTACCCTTGCTTCACTTGGCGCATGGGCACAAGCCGAGGTCGGCATCGGATTGAAGGTCGGTGCGAACCTTTCCAAACTTGATGGTTACGATAATGCAGACAATTTTACAAGTTTCCACGCGGGTGCTTTTGCGCTTGTAAAACTCTCCAAGATCGGCATTCAGCCTGAGATTTTGTTTTCACAACAGGGCGTGAAATCAGATGGCGGTGATTTTAAACTGACGTATGTAAATATCCCTGTCATGCTGAAATTTTACCTGGCCGCCGGTGTCAACCTCCAGGTAGGACCGCAGTTTGGTTTCCTGACCAACGCCAAGCATGATGGTGACGATGTGAAAGATTTTCTGAAAGGTTCGGACGTAAGCGCTTCGTTTGGCCTGGGTTGGGATGCTCCCTTTGGACTGATGATTGATGGCCGTTACAATCTGGGATTGTCCGATATCAGCGATAGCGATGACTTCGAGTCGCTTAAAAACCAGGTGATCCAGATATCCATCGGGTATAAATTATTCAAGCTCGGCAATTAATAATTTTATAAAACTCAGCTTGAAACTGAAAAATAAAAAAGAGGCTGTCTCAAAAGGGCAGCCTCTTTTTTATTTCAAGTGTACAATCCTTCCTTCCCGCGCCGATGTTTTCGCAGCCTCCAGGATTTCCATGACGACCATGTTGTTTTCCAGCGATGAAAGGTCACTGGGCTTTAGCGTGACCTCTTTTCTTATAACGGCTGCCATATACGCAAATGGATCGTGGAGGGGAGACTGGAGAGCCGCTACGGGCTGGTTAGCTTCAGCGACGTCCGCGGTCTGCTTGACCTTCAACCCTTCGCGATCGGCGATCAGGTAGCCGGTTGCGCCGTAGACCGCAATGTCTTTGCGGCCGAATGGCCAGTTCCACGACGCCTGGATAATGGCCTGGCTTTTCGGGTAAGTCAGGACAATGGTTGCTTCATCGTCTACGTTTGGATAGACGTCGGGTTTGATCTGCTGGGTGACGGCAAAAACGCTGGTGGGCTTTTCACCATGCATAAGCCATGTCGCGAGATTGGCGCCGTAGCAACCAAAATCCATCAGTGCACCCCCGCCATTCTTAACCGGGTCCGTGAGCCACTCCAGGAATTCCGGGTTGACACCGATCTCTTTCGGTCCCTCGTGACCGTCATGAACAACGATCTTCCGGAGAGGCCCAAGTGAAGGCAATATTTTCAGCGCCTCATAATGACTGCCGTACCAGGTCGTTTCGTAGTTGGTTAACAGAAAGATACCATGCTTCGTAGCCAGCTGATGCATCTGCCGGGCATGTTCAAGGCTTACAGCGAGTGGCTTTTCGACCATCACGTGAATCTTCCGTGGTGCACAAAGCTTGACCACCTCAAGATGCTCCTGGATACTGTTGAAGGCTGTCACGGCTTCCGGCCTGACCTTATCCAGCATTTCGGTCAATGTGGAAAAGAGCAGGGAAGTGGGGAGGTTGTATTGTTTCAGTAGCCGCTCTGCCAGGTCGCGGTTCGGTTCGGCAATACCCGCAATGGTGATGTCACTATCGTGTGCGCGGTTAAGCAGCCAATGTACGTGCGCATGCGTTAAACCGGCAATGCCGATACGCAATGGTTTTTTCGGTTGCGCGATAACGGACCCGCAGAGGCAGAGCGTGAGCAGGAGCAGTGATGTGTATTTCATGATGACCTAAAATACGACAAAAC
>DASPJC010000515.1:0-3917 GCA_035628815.1 Ohtaekwangia sp.
CGGCGACATGTCCCGCGTACAGGGAAACGCCAATGGAAGGGATCGCTTCGGCCAGCCCGATCAGTCCCAACGAAAGGGGGTCCTTCGTGATCTCGTACACCTGCCACGCCACCACTACCGCCTGGATATGAATGGCCAGTGTAATACAAAAGCGTGCGGAAATAAAATAGCGGTAATCACGGATCTGGAGTGCGGCGTAGGGCCCTGCTTTGCTCATACGTTCGTCAGCAATTTTTCAACCGCTTCCACGGCGGTCTTCCTTCTTTGTTCGCGTGCTCCCCGGATCTCGACGAATGGCACCGGCTGGTTTTTCATTTCGTTTAAATAGGTTTCGTACAGCTGTTCCCGTTTGTCAGGATGCTCCCGCTGCGGGTCGTCTTCCCAGGGGATATCCACGTAGGTCAACAGGTAGAGATCGTATTTTCTTTCTTCAATCTGCTGCAGGATTTCGGGATCGGTATTGCCGTATTTGAATTGGCTCCACACCTTGATCACATACAGGTTTGTGTCGCAAATCAGGAGACCGTTGGCATCGCGGGCCCATTCATCCTCCAGGCGGAGTTGACCATGCGCAATGGTGAGCAGGTCATGCTGCTGGTACCCGTGCACAAGATTGCCGAGGTAAGACCGCGCATACTCCGGCACCCAGGTGGTGTTAAATCGTTCCGCCAGGTGGGCTGACAGGTCGGACTTTCCCGTACACTCCGGGCCAATCACAGCGACTTTTTTTAAGGGCGGCGGTGCAACTGCATTCATGAGCCGAAAATCGGTTATATTTCTCTAAAATTCGAACGTTACTTAACTTTCCCCAAAACGTATAGTCGTGAAAAGAAGAAAGGCAATACAGCAAATCGGTACCGGCATATCGGCGGGAATCCTGCTTCCGGGCTGGCTTGCTGCCTGTAAGGAAGACGACCCCCGGCCGGAAGTGGAGTACGACGGCACGATTGCCATCATCGGGGCGGGCGTGGCAGGACTTTACCTGGGGGATATTCTATTGAGCAAGGGAATCCAGGTGAAGATTTTCGAGGCATCTTCACGGGCGGGAGGAAGGATAAGGAATCTTCGCCAGTTCGACCAGCCCGATACTGCCCTCCAGTTCGATCAGGACTATCTGCCGAACAATGACTTTCCCACGGAGCTCGGCGCCGAGCGCATTTTCGGTTCTGATTCCAACTGGGCTGCGATCATCAACCAGCTCAACGTACCCTCGGCGGTATTCAGCGCTACATCGCCCGATCATTACATACTGGATGGCAATTTTATCTCCGCCGAAATGGCACTGTCCGACCCCGATTTTATTGCAGCCAGAGCATTCCTCGAGACCCTGCCTGATTACAGCGGTGCCGATGTAACGGTACAACAGGCTATCCAGGCTGCGGGGCTGAGCCCACGGGTGTACGCCATCCTGAATGGATGGATCGGAAATACATTCGGCACGTCGAACGACAGGCTTGGAATAAAGGCACTGGCCGAAGGATTAAACCTGCTGACGCGCGATGGACAACAACTGGTGCTGAAGAATAATCCGATGCTGGATGTGGTATTGTCGCGGTTCAGTAATGCTGTTTCAAAAACCGTTTTGAATACGGTGATCAACAGTATCGCGTATGGCGGGGAACGGATCATACTGAATGGTGAAACGAATGGCGCGGGTGGCGGATCATTTACCGCTGAAGCCGACAAAGTGATTGTCACCGTACCATTGTCCATTCTCAAAGCGGGTGCTATCAGTTTTAACCCGCCGCTGCCGGGGCCGAAGGTAACAGCGCTTTCGCGGATGGCGATGGATGCCTGCATGCGGATCGTGCTGGAGTTCAAAAAGAATTTCTGGGGTGAAGGCGGCGCGTTAAACTCGGGTTTCCTCTATGGCGGGACGGCGTCGCCGGAATATTTTAATGCGGGTATTGGGCGAAGTCAGTTTACCAAAACGCTGAACCTCACCATCAGCGGTCCGCAGGCCGAGGTATTTTCGGCGATGGAAAAGGATGCAGTCGTAGCGGCTGTACTCGCGGAGCTTGATGCCGTTTATGATGGGCAGGCATCGCTGAATGTGCGGCGGGATCTTGACGACGAAAGCAAGGTCGTCGCGGTGATCATGGACTGGACCAAGGAACCATTTATCAAGGGGGGTGTGGCATATGTGCTGCCGGGCGGAACCAATGAAGACCGCAACCGTCTTGCGACGCCGGTCAATGACAAAATATTCTTCGCGGGAGAAGCAACAGCGGTGGCCGGCGATTTTGCAACAGTAAACGGTGCGTTGGCTTCAGCAGAACGGGTTGCTGCGGAGGTGGTTGAAGCGATCCTGAATCCCTGATCAGTTCTTCAGCATTTTGAGGAGTGTGGTAAGCCGTCCTTTCAGGCTGCGACGGTCCACAATGAAATCAAGAAAGCCGTGATCCAGCACGAACTCCGCACTCTGGAATCCCTTGGGAAGATCTTTGCCGATGGTCTCACGGATTACCCGCGGGCCGGCAAACCCGATCAATGCTCCCGGTTCCGCAATATTGAAATCGCCGAGCATGGCGTATGAAGCAGTTACCCCACCCGTTGTAGGATCTGTGAGAAGGGAAATGTACGGTATCTTCTCCTGGTCCATCAAGGCGATCTTCGCGGAGGTCTTCGCCATCTGCATCAGCGACAGCCCGGCTTCCATCATGCGTGCGCCACCGGAGCGTGAAATCATCAGAAAAGGTTTTTTATGCTGCAGGCTGTGGTCCATGGCGCGTGCTATCTTCTCGCCCACGACAGAACCCATGGATCCGCCGATAAAACTGAAATCCATGCAGGCAATGGTGATGTCAAGGCCGCCCATCTTTCCGAACGCGGTACGGACCGCGTCCTTCAATGCTGATTTTTCCTGCGATTCCTTGATGCGTTTCGGATAGGGTTTGGTGTCTTTGAATTTCAGCGGATCTGCGGACTCCATATCGGGATCCAGCTCTGTAAACTGGTTCTCATCGAAGAGGATTTCGAAATACTCGTCCGAACCGATGCGCACATGAAATTCTTCCTCGGGAACGACGTACGAATTATTTTTAAGCTCACGCGTGTGCACGATCTTTCCCGCCGGTGATTTGAACCAGAGGCCATCAGGTACTTCTCTTTTGGATTCGGTGGGTGTTAAGATTCCCTTGTCACTGCGTTTGAACCAAGACATACGCGTAAAATTTTAAAAAATAAAAAGCCGGTGCATCGATTGCACCGGCTTGAAGGTAATAAAATTATGCTATATCGATCGACTTGTCAAGGTAAACGTCCTGGATCGCATTGAGGATCTCGACACCTTCCTTGACAGGGCGTTGAAACGCCTTGCGGCCGGAAATCAATCCCATGCCACCAGCGCGTTTGTTGATCACCGCTGTCCGTATGGCATCGGCCATGTCGCTGGCGCCTTTGGACTCACCGCCGGAGTTGATCAAGCCCGCACGGCCCATGAAGCAGTTGAGTACCTGGTAACGACACAGGTCTATGGGGTGATCGCTGCTGAGTTCCGTATAAATTTTCTCGTCGAGTTTCCCGTAGCTGCTGCCACCGGTGTTAAGGGCTTTGTAGCCACCGGTATTTTCCGGGAGTTTTTGTTTGATAATGTCGGCCTGGATGGTTACACCGAGGTGGTTTGCCTGACCCGTGAGGTCGGCCGAAAGATGATAATCCACACCGCCAGACTTAAAGGCGTTGTTGCGGATGTAGCACCACAGGATCGTGCCCATGCCAAGGCTGTGCGCTTCTTCAAAGGCTTTGGCAACTTCCACGATCTGACGGGTTGAATTATCCGACCCGAAGTAAATCGTTGCACCGATTGCCACCGCGCCAAGGTTCCACGCATCTCTCACGGTGCCGAACATGATCTGGTCGGCCTTGTTGGGATAGGTGAGAAGCTCGTTGTGGTTGATCTTTACGATGAAAGGAAT
>DASPJC010000516.1:0-4150 GCA_035628815.1 Ohtaekwangia sp.
CACCCCCGAGAAAGGCTCGATTCAGTAGAGTTGTATCCCTTCCGTGAAATCATCAAGGCAGGGATCGGGGGGATCATGGTGGCCCATCTGAATATCCCCGCGCTTGATTCTTCAGGCGTTCCTTCTACCTTGTCACCGCCCATTATCAACAACCTGCTTCGTAAAGCGCTTGGCTTTACCGGGCTGATTGTAACCGATGCAATGAACATGCGTGGCGTAACAGCAAGCAATCCCCCGGGCGTGGTAGACAAGGATGCCATACTCGCGGGGAACGACTTGCTCGAACTTACGGAAGATGTATCCCGTGCCATTACAGAAATAAAGAAAGCTGTTAAAGAAGGAAAAATAAACCTGGGTGATATCGAGGCACGATGCAGGAAGATACTTGCCATCAAGTACTGGACAGGGCTTCATCGCACAAACCCGGTCAATGCTGCCGGCATCGTTGCTGACCTTAACAGACCCAACGCAAAATTGCTGAACCGCAACCTGCTTCAGGCTGCTATCACAGTCCTGAAAAATGATCGTGCAATTTTACCCGTGCAGGATCTGGATAAGATCAGCATCGCTTCAGTTTCTATTGGCAGAAAGGAAGTAACGCCTTTTCAGCGAACATTGGGGCTGTATACCCATGTTCAGCACTTTGTCGTACCCGGCGATGCAGATCAGGCGTATGTCGACTCCGTGACGGCCCGGCTTAAAGGCTATAGCATGGTCATCGCGGGTGTTCATGACGATCCCGGGCGGCCGCTTAATCGCGTGGCGTTCTCCCAGCCTGTGTTGCATTTTCTCAGCACCCTGGCCGTACGTAAAAGCACCATAGTGACTGTTTTCAAAAATCCTTATGTTCTGGATAAACTGGATTCCATTGAAGCCGCGGATGGTCTTATCGTCACTTACCAGGATAATGCCGATGTCGAGGACCTTACCGCGCAACTCATCTTCGGCGGAATCGGCGCAAGCGGAACACTACCGGTCAGCATCAGCGAAAAATTTTCAGCAGGTGACGGGCTTGAGGTGAAGGGCGGCATCCGGTTCAAGTATACACTGCCGGAAGATGCAGGAATGCTTTCCGGTGCGCTCTACAGAGCGGTAGACTCCCTTGTCACGAAGGCGTTAGGGTTGAAAGCTACTCCGGGTTGCCAGGTACTGGTAGCTAAAGATAAAAAGGTCGTTATGCATAAAGCTTATGGATACCATGACTATAGCGATACCGTCACCGTTAAGTTGACGGACTTGTATGATCTGGCGTCCATCACCAAAATTTCAACCGCGCTTCCTTCGCTGATGAAACTGTACGACGAAGGTGTTTTCAGGCTGGATGCATCACTCGGGGATTACCTGCCGGAATTCAGGCGCTCGAATAAGGCAGACATTCCGATGTACGATATCCTCACACACCAGGCGCGCTTCAAGCCATGGATCGCATTCTGGAAGAATACCTTGAAGGAGAACGGACGATATAAATGGAGAACGGTCAAAAACGATTCGTCCAGGCGCTTTCCCATCCGGTTGAAAGAAAATATGTACCTGCACCGTGGCTACCCGCACAAGATCGTAAAAACAATCCGCCAGTCGCCCCTTGAAGCTGAGAAGAAGTATGTCTATTCCGATTTCTTTTTCATCCTTTCTCCAGGCGTGGTGGAAAGCATGATTGATAGTGATTTCCCGACCTATCTTCAGGCAAATTTTTACAAGCCGCTCGGTGCCACCTCGCTGACGTATAACCCGATGCAGCGTTATCCGAAAAATGTCATCGTTCCAACGGAGCACGATTATTATTTCCGCCACCAGCCCATCCACGGCACGGTTCACGACGAAGGCGCCATCATGCTTCGCGGTGTTTCCGGCCATGCGGGATTGTTTGCCAATGCCAACGACCTTGCCAAGCTGATGCAGATGTACCTCGATAAAGGTATTTACGGTGGAAGGCGATACATTAAAGAAGAAACGCTGAATGAATGGACGCGGACGCGCTTTCCGGAGAACAACAACAGGCGGGCCCTGGGATTCGACAAACCTAACCTGACGTATGCAGGGCCAAACAACAACACCGCAAAAGATGCTCCTGCAGCCAGTTTCGGTCACACGGGTTTTACAGGGACATTTGCGTGGATGGATCCCGAGTCAGGCCTGCTCTACATCTTCCTGTCGAATCGTGTTAACCCAACCCGCGACAACACGCGGTTGTATCAGCTGAATACACGGACGGCCATTCAACAGGCGTTGTATGATGCAATGACAACGGAGGCGCAATAAGGTCTCGTAGCAACAGGTCTACGGCTTCTTCATTTTTTTATACCGGTAGTATCCGCCACCCTTGTCCCACGCGCAGATGATAATCGTTTGCTGGTCAGGAGAAACAGCAATGCCGCGTGCCTCGGCGCCATCCATCTCAGGAAGGGATAGCGTCCACATGTTTTTTTCCTTCTCATCGCGGACGTGAAGGGTGGATCCGGAAATTCCACTGGGTCTGACAGCGGCAAATATTTTACCGTCCATAGCATGGATGGCGTTGCAACCCGCGGCAGTACTTGTAATATCTTCGGCCCGCCTGTAGTGAATGCCATCATCGCTCGTGAAAACCTGGATCAAAGCGCTTCCGGTATCCGGGAAGTAAAGCTCCTTACCGTCTGAGCGCATATCGAACGTGCGCGCGAGCACTCGCTGCGGCAATGTAATGGTTCTTACCAGTTCATAGGTCCATGGGGTAGCCGTACTTTGCTTAAGAACATAGTTCGGATCTTCCGCGAAAAGCGACAACACATAGAGTTCGCCTTTTTCTGTTACGCGGGGCGATGTGATTGCGCGTTTCCCTTGGGGGACTTCCCAGGCCGCGATCCCTTGGCCTGTGTTTGCATCCACCTTGAACAGGTGACGGTTGCTGGCGATCAGGATGTTTCCGTCACGGTCCAGTCCAATGCCATTGATGGGTTTAAGCGAATATGTTTTTCCTTGAATTGTCACTTCATGGATAGGGGAGTAGGTGAGGTTCTCTCCGTGCGGAGACATCGAATACAAGGCTCCGCCGTAATCCGCGAGCCACAGCTTTCCGGTGTTGTCCCATACAGCGCCGGAGCCTTGTGCGGGGCCATGGTCGATTTTTCCGTCAAAGACATACGCCTCGGGACCAAGTTCGATAAAATCAGCCGACGGTTGGTTACTGCGCATCATCCGGAGGCTTGAAACATCGCTGGTAACACGGTGCTTGCCATCCGATGCGATCACGCGATGGTACAGCATCGTAAAGCGTTCTTTTTCTGTGTGGTCCAATAGTGCGTAAATTTCATTCTCGGCTTTCTTGAAAAAACACGCACGGCCAGTGCGTTGCTCCAGGATCGTGTTCTGAAAAAGGCTGTCGGTTGCGAGCTGGTAGGTATAGGAAACAAAATCCCCATCGCTGTCCTTGGAGGATGACCAGGAAAACCGGTAAAGACCTTTGATGTTTCGAATGCCATAAATATTGCGTGCGGCGTGGGAGATGATGGCGGGTTTTCCGGGAGCCATATTGTTTTCCGGGTAAAGCTGCGCGCGCAGTTGCTTCTCTGCCGACCGGATGAGCACATGGTATACACCGGCACTCATTTCTTCTGCCATGTCAGCGTTGAAGGGGAACGATCCGGAGAAGGATATCTTTTTTTTATTTTTTGACGTTATCGGGATCGTGAACAGAACATTGCTTTCGGTGGTGTTTTTCCCTTTGCAGAATGACACCACGGTGTGACTATCGGCAAACTCACGGCCAGGAATGAACGATCCTGTGATGTTGATCCTGCGTTGGTCGGTCACAGCGTCCACCATGCCCAGTGTCTCGACGGGAACATCATCATGAAAAAACACACCACTGACTTTGTTAGTTACGCGTACGTCATTTCGCAATAGAAATCCGTTGACGCCGCTGATGGAGGAGGGAAGGTCATGGTAGTCCATCTTTGTCATTCGTTGTGCATCGCGATGTTTGATGTCGTAGGTCGTGTACAGGATGGTATCTCTTTCATAAAAGATATCCATGATCGTCACTGTATTCACCGGGTGTTTGTCCAGCGACAGCCACCTTCGCGGGCCGGAACCTGCGGCACCGCAGTTGAGCAGCTGAAGGTCACCGCGTTTCCCCGGGTAGTAGGCGTGCTGATGTCCGCTGACATATGTC
>DASPJC010000517.1:0-2728 GCA_035628815.1 Ohtaekwangia sp.
ATGCGCCGATGCGTATCAAAATGCGCGCCTGTTCCAGTCCCATGTTGTTCCGGCGCAGAAAGTTATCGAGACTGGAATAAGGACCATGGTGCAAACGTTCCGCGGCAATCTGTCGCGCGACTTTTGTCTCCAGGCTTTTCAGGTGTACAAACCCGATGTATATATGATTGCCTTCAATGGTAGTCAGGTATTCGCTCCGGTTGACGCACGGGGCACCGATCAATCCACCGTTCATGCGCGCTTCATGGAAGTAAAATTCCGTTTTATAAAATCCGCCGAAGTTATTGATCACACCCACCATGAACTCAAGCGGATAGTGTGCTTTAAGGTACAGGCTCTGGTAGCTTTCCACCGCATAACTAGCCGAGTGCCCCTTCGCAAAGGAGTACCCTGCAAAGCTTTCGATCTCATACCATACGCGGTCAATGACCCGCCGCTCATAACCCCGTTTCTGGCAATTCTCAAAGAACCGGTCCTTCACCCGCTGAAACTCTTCACGCGAACGATACTTGCCCGACATGCCGCGGCGCAGTACGTCCGCCTCCGTCAGTGTCAATCCGGCGAAGCGGTTGGCCACCTTGATGACATCTTCCTGGTAGACCATAATGCCGTAGGTTTCGCGCATGAGTTCATCCATCAGGGGGTGAATTGCTTCATAAGTGCCCCCGTTCCGGACGGCGTGAAAACGCTCAATGTAGGCTTTCATCATGCCGGAACTGGCGACACCCGGCCTGATGATAGAACTTGCGGCCACCAGCGTGAGGTAATCTTCGCAGCGCAGTTTTGCGAGTAGCATCCGCATGGCTGGCGATTCCACATAAAAACATCCCATGGCCTGGCTGTTGCGCAGCAGCGCTTTGACCTTGTCGTCTTTTGTGAAATCATGGAAACGGTGTATGTCAACCTCCACCCCGCGGTTCCGCCTGATGTGCTGGACGGCCTCCCGCAAATGACCAAGACCGCGTTGACTCAAAATGTCGAACTTGAAGATCCCGAAATCTTCGGCGGCGTGCATTTCGAAATGCGACACAGGATACCCTTTCGGCGGAAGTTCCGTGGCTGTGTATGCGTAGATCGGTTTCTCGGTTATCAGCACACCACCGGCGTGGATCGAGCTGTTCGACGGCAGCTCTTTTTGAATAATAAAGCCTGCATATTTGAAAATGAGCTCCGTAATGTGATCGCGGTGCTCATGACGGGCCGGATCCTCGACCATGGCATCGATCTCGTCCTTCGGCAGTCCAAATACTTTTCCCAGCTCGCGTACAATGGATCGCCTTTGGTACGTGACATGCGTACCCAGCAGGCAAACGTGATCGGCACCGTACTTATTAAAGATATAATCATAGATCGCATCACGGTGATCCCAGGAAAAGTCGATGTCGAAATCGGGCGGCGAGGTTCGTTCTTCGTTCAGAAATCGCTCAAAGAAAAGATCAAGCCCGATCGGATCGACATTGGTGATACCGAGGCAATATGCCACCAGGCTATTGGCGCCGCTTCCACGGCCGACAAAATCGAATCCCCGTTTCTGCGCAAAATTGATAAGATCATAAGCGATGAGGTAGTAAGCGCAGAATCCCTTCATCCGGATGATGCGCATCTCGCGTTCAAATCTTTCTCTCAACACGGGATCGTCGGCGTCGTATTTCTTTTGAAAACCTTCCTCAGCCTTATCCCGGAGTAACGCCATATCACCGGCTTCGCTTGTGGTGACAAATTTTTTGTTTTTGTCTTCGCCAAGTTTGAAGTCGATCGCGCACCGCTGCAGCAGTTTACGGGTATTGTCGATCATACCCGGGTGGTCACGGAAAAAACCTTCCAGTTCTTTTTCCGCCGTCATGATCTCGTCCGGGTGCGCCTGATGATGCGCCGGCAGTTTGCTTAGCAATGTATTATTGTCAATAGCCCGCAACAGGCGGTGGATGTTGAACCCTGTTTTGGTAGCGAAGGTGACGGGGTGAAGTATTACAAACTTGTGAGTATACCCGTCATAAGATTTATAACGGGCAAGCTGGCTGAGCTCGTGCTTCCGTATGCCGATAAATTCGTTTTCCCGGAGTTGTCCCGGTTCGAATTTTTGAAAGGGATAAATGACGAACGCATTTTCCAACTCCGGCGCACGGTCCGGCAGCGGTTTGTGTTCCTGGTTGTGATGTGATAAAAAGCGATTGATCTTTTCAAAGCCATTATTATTTTCAGCGATCGCCACATACAAAAACTGATTTTCCTTCCGGAACTCGATACCCAGAGCGATTTCGAGTTTGTAAGCGGGCTGTCCGAAACGGTTGAGACCGCTGTTATTAACAGGAGCGTTTTTTTCGCACCAGCGCAGCATTTCAATATAGGATGCGGTGTTGTTGATTTCCGTGAGCACAAGTTTATGCACGCCACAGCGCTGGGCTTCCGCAAACAGATCTTTTATGCGGAGGGTGCCGTACTTAAAGCTGAAGGCGGTGTGGCAATTGAGGAACATGCTGGATACTGAATGCTGGATGTTAGATGTTGGACTTTGGATGTTGGACATGTTAGGGATAGGCGATGGTAAGTGTTGCGGTTTTAGGCGCGGGTGGATAATCGTGAGGTATATCGCATGTTTATGTTTGATACGGAAATACAATTTACGTTTCCAAAAATAACGCCAGAAGCCGGCAGGCCGTGCTTGTTTCTTGCAGAAGCCATTAGAACCACTGCCGTAGCTCGCAGCCCGAGGCTCACAGATTTTTCT
>DASPJC010000518.1:0-10061 GCA_035628815.1 Ohtaekwangia sp.
CCCACGACACCAATGCTTCTGCCGGCGAGCCGGGCGAAACCCACCACAATATTTTCGGCAAAATTCTTATGTACTTCGAAGAAACTACCTTCATCAACCACCCCATCGATCACCTCCCGCATATCATAAGGCTGATTGGGATTGGATGGAATGATGTCATTCAGGCGCGGACGGGTTTCATCGGCGGGTATATACGCCAACCGCGGAACATCGTCCTCGCAATTCTGCGGAATATAGCTCAGCAGTCTTTTAATGTCGTTGAGACATTCGGCTTCGTTGGCGCTGGCAAAATGGGTTACTCCGCTTTTGGTACTGTGCGTAATGGCACCGCCCAGCTCTTCTGCCGTGACGTTCTCATGGGTGACGGTCTTTACCACATTTGGACCGGTAACGAACATGAACGAAGTATTTTCCACCATGAAAATAAAGTCGGTGATCGCCGGCGAGTAAACGGCGCCACCGGCACAAGGCCCCATCACCGCTGAAATCTGCGGGACGACACCCGAAGCCAGCGTGTTGCGGTAAAAAATGTCGGCATAGCCGCCCAGCGATACCACCCCTTCCTGTATGCGTGCTCCGCCCGAATCGTTCAAGCCGATGATCGGGGCGCCATTTTTCATGGCGAGGTCCATGATCTTGACGATTTTTTCCGCATGGGTTTCCGACAGCGATCCGCCAAAAACAGTAAAATCCTGAGAGAAAACATAGACCAGCCTGCCATTGATCGTCCCATACCCCGTCACCACGCCATCGCCCAGGTAATACTCCTTGTCAAGACCGAAGTCTTTGCTGCGGTGCATGACAAACTTGCCCAGTTCTTCGAATGACCCGTCGTCCATCAGCAGCTGAATTCTTTCGCGCGCAGTAAGTTTGCCCTTGGCATGCTGTTGTTCGATTCGTTTTTCTCCGCCGCCCAGCAGTGCTTCGCGGTTTTTGCGGTCCAGTTCACCAAATTTCTGTTGTAATTCCGGGTCATTTGTCTGCTTGGCCATCTGCGATGAATTTTGGCCCAATATAACCTGATTTTGACCACTTTGGCCACCTCATTATGGCGAACAGGCTCGTTTTATAAGCACCGATTCTTACCGCCGTTTGATAATTTTGTACCTTCAAGCGCTTTTACGCCAATGAAAAACAAGATCGCAATCATCGACATGGGAACGAATACGTTCCACCTGTTGCTGGCTGAACCTGAGGGCACCAGGTTCAACATCACGCGACGCGATCGGCTGGCGGTAAAAATGGGAATGGGCGGCATAAACCAGGGTGTTATAACGGAGGCTGGAATCCACCGGGCTCTACTGGCCATGCGGAGCTTTAAGAATACGGCGGATGACCACGGTGTCAAAAAAATCTATGCCTACGGAACGAGCGCTCTGCGCAACGCCAGCAATCAACGGGAAGTAACCCGCCGGATCAAAGCGCTGACTGACATTGAGGTAAACATCATCGACGGCTTGCAGGAGGCTGACTTTATTTATCATGGCGTCAAGGCCGCGCTTGACATGGAGAAAGAAAAGTCATTGATCATTGATATCGGCGGGGGAAGCGTTGAATTTATTATTGCCGACAACCATGAGATTTTCTGGAAGGAAAGTATTGAGATCGGTGCGCAAAGACTGTTGGAAGAATTTCAGCAAAACGATCCTATCACGCCGGAAGAAATGGCATCCCTTGATCAGCATTTTAAAGAATCGCTGGGGAATTTGTTTGTAGCGCTGCAACAATATGCGACGGTGACAATGGTCGGTTCATCCGGAACCTTCGACACACTCAGTGATATTTTTTGCATCCGTCACGACATTCACAAATCACCCGAAGAAGCTGAGACACCACTCTCCATACCCGGGTTCCATGAAATTTACCTGGACCTGATCCACAAACCCCGAACCGAACGCCTGCTTATTCCCGGAATGATCGAGATGCGCGTGGATATGATCGTGGTTGCCTGTTGCCTGATACGATATATTTTGGAGCAACATCCGTTTACGCGGATAAGGGTTTCAACCTACTCGCTGAAAGAGGGTGTACTGGCAACCCTGATCAATGAAATGAAACTGATGGTGTAGCTATAAGGTAGCGTTCGCCAGCGCGGCGAGGTTTTTCGAAACCCTGATCTGCTTCTTTTCCAACTCGGTGTGATTGATATCGTATCGCAGTGTATTGTTGCCCATCACTACAAAGCTGAATCCTGCACCTTTTTTGAACAGGCCTTCACGCTCCGTTATAATCATGGCAGGTTTACCTGCGGTCGCCTTGAGAATATCATTGAGAGAAGAGCTTTTGTTATCGGGAAGATAGATGATCTGTGGCTCACCATTTGCCGATAGCTCTTCAACCTGTGAAATCCTCAGCGTATGGCCATTGACCATCTTTCCATTTTGTTTCAGCAACTCCTCGTAGGCTTTTGACTTTCCAAATACCGTGATATGAAAATCACCGGAACGCCCGGGCCATGACGAATGCTCGGCGATGTTAACCACGTACAGGGCATAGACCTGGTAATTGGTGGTTTGTGCCTGACTGCTGAAAGAAAGTTCATTGAAAAACACCAGCATGGTTAATACAACGCGCATGAAGAATTATTTTTTGAAGTTAAGCTGATAGGATACTTTTACCACATACTCCCGGCTCCTTCCGGGTATGGGCGCGAAACCGCCGTCGTACGCTTCGGGAACGGCGGGTTTCTGATTAAAGATGTCATAAGCGCCAATGCCACAAGTCAGACCCGGCAGCAGGTCGCGGTAGTTCACGAACAGGTTTGCCAGTACATACGGATCGATTTCGGTGCTCACGGCTTTATCATCTTCATCGAGAAGGTTGAAAGCATACCGCTTGCTTCCGTAGATGAACGTCGGATTAACCGTCAGGTGCGGGTTGATGCTGAAGTTGGTATTGAGCGTGAATTTATGCGAAGGGAAGCCTGCGTACAGCCTGGCCGTTTGCGGGACAATGTACGCGACCACGGAATTGTCGGCGATCGCCTGACTGAAAGAGTATGTAAGGTTCGTATACCAGTTTTCTGGCGAATACTGTAAACCAGTTCAACGCCACGGCTACCGCTTTTGTCCGAGTTCTCATACCATTCGTCAAAAGTATCATCAACGCCCGTGGAATTATAGATCATGACATTTTTGGTGGTGATACTGAAGAAGTTTACCGCCAGCAATGTTTCCGGTGTGAACTGGTAGCCAAGTTCTACTTCAAAGACATTGAATTTCTCCGGCTTGATCTCGTCATTCAGCGCGATGTTTATATTCTGCAGGGAAGGAGCCCGGAACGCCTGGCTGTACAGAACCTTGAAATGAAAATTCTCGATTTTTTTAGTGAGCACCGGCCGCGGCACAAAGGCACCATCATAGCGGTTGTTTTTCTCATACCGGAAGCCGATCGTCGCGTTGGCGAGCCGGTGCCGGAACAGTCCCTGCGCATAAAAAGCAGGGTTGTTCAGCGTGAGATTCCGCTCACCGGTAAAAGTCTCCAGAACGGTCTGATAGTCGCCTTTATCCTGGAAGAAAAGCCCGCCGAAATTAACATTAATTTTCCGGCTGATGTCATAGCTCAGGTCCAGCTGCGAGAGCAGGCGCGTGGCATGGACTTCGAAATCCGGCACACCGGCCTCTTTGCTCCCATATGTCCAGGGCACCTGGCGGCTATATTTTACCTGGGGCGTAACGGTCAGCTTGTCATTTACTTTCCACTGATAATTAAGGTCTGTGAAAAAACTTTTAAAGGATACAAATACAAACGGGTCGGTGGTTTCAAACTGATCGTACATGGCGCGAAATGAAAGTCTCTTATACTTCAGGCCCAGGTTCAGATTGACAGGATCTGCTTTGGATACTTTACCAAGGTTTTCGTTTTCATAGTCCTGGATCGGATCTTGGTGTGCTTCCGCATCGCTCACAATACCTTTCCCACTGAAAGCGGAGAAATCCCATGAAAAATTATCCGTCTTCCGCGACGCCATTCAGGCTGCTGGCAGCTTTCGTGATGATATTGATCACGCCATACTCCGCCGATCCGCCATAGATGGCAGACCCGGGACCCCGGATGATCTCGATCCTTTCCACCGCATCCACCGGCAAGCGGTTGCCCACGGCTACCGTCTGGTACAGAAGATCGTTGAAAGGCTGTCCATCCAGCATCACCAATACCTTGCCTTCGTTTGCCCAGTTGCCGCGAAGACCGAGCCCCATGACAAACTGAAGGTCCTGCAAGACCTCAAACCCGGGAACAAGCCGCAGTACGTCAATGATATCCCGTGCGCCGCTGTTTTGAATTTCTTCCGCCGTGACCTGGCTGATGATGCCGGGCGTTTCACGAACCGTCATGTTTTGCGCGGAGACAGCAACATTTTTATTCAGTATCTTTTGCAGATCACTTTCCTCGGTGAACGCATTGAGGTTGATTAACGAGTCCAGATCCTGCGCCTCAAGCTGATAAAATGAAAAAAAAGTGCACAGCAAAAAAAAACTATACCGTGAAAGCATAGCGGGGTTTTGGTTTGGTTCGAAGGTTAAAAAATTAAGGGCGACATTAACCTGTCAGCCCTTGTCCAGATTACGATTAAAATTTTTTAATACAAACCGGTTACCGCCGGCCGCGAATGACGGCATGGCAATTATTAATACAGGCCCGAAATATTCCGGTCCTTCGGGTATTTTACCTCAAAGTGATAGACGGCCTTTCTGGTTTCATTCGGCTGAAGATTCAGCGACCATGTAAGCTTGCCGGTGTCTTTGTTATATTTTGCTTCGCCCGTATTGGTTGCCGTTACGACGATCTGGCTGTTCTGCGATATGGGAATCTGATCTTCGAGTGTCAGCCTGACAGGTTCGTTCCTGGTGTTGCGAACCGATATCTCGTAAGCATAGCTATCTCTTTGATTGGAGCCGATCATTTTGCGCGAACTGAAATCCTTCAATTTCTGCCGATTCACCACAATCCGCTTATCGCGTCCCAGGGATACCGACAAGGTATCTTTAAGGTTGTTCGGATCGATATAACTTTTTGCGACAAAAGTCCCTTCAAAGAAGATGTTGGCTTCGCCGGGCAGTAAACTGTATTCTTCCCAGCCCGTGACCCGCGCTATGAGGAAAGCGTCCAGGTCGAGTTTAGGCGCCACCGAATAAAGGTACTCTGCCTTCAGTTCGTGGTTTTGTATGTCGACCAGTGTGGGCTTACCCGAAGCATTGACCGTATACGGTAGGGCTATGCTAAATTCGGTATTGAGCGAAGTCTGGATCGTCGAAACAAAATCTGCAACAGTTTCAGCTGGCGCGGCGAGCATTTCGTCAGCTTCCTCTGACTTCATTTCTGCCTCCGGCGCAGCAGACCGCACAGCGACACCCCCTGCCCTGCCCCTCAGTGTTTTGTATACCGGCTGATCAAAATCAAGATACCATGTATACAACTCCGGTTTGACGCCGCCAAGACTGGGATTTGCCGTGGATAGTTTCAGTTTTACATTTTTCCAAAGCTCACCCGTATGCTGGAATACGTTCGCCTTGTAGGATAACTGAACGGGGCTTTTTGTATTGATCGCGCGGAGGTCGTATACCGGGTACCATCCTGCATTGGCGACAATGTACTGTACTTCCAGTTCCACGGCCGACGCGGCCTCCGCGGATACGCTGATCACGATCTCGCTTGTATTTCTTGCGTAAACCTCCTGCTGTTCATTGATCTGCTGTTGCAGCCTGCCGATCCTTTCATTGTGCTTTTTGATCCGGTCGTCGTGTTTCATTCGCGTCATTACGATCTCACCGAGTCGGGAGCGGTAGAAATCAGCCATGGCTTTCAATTCAGCAACCGTAAGATTTTGATTGGCGCCACCGATCTTCTGGTTATTCAGCAGCATCTGCTCTTCTTTGTTAAGAATTTCTTTCTGGCTTTGTTCCAGCGCGAGCTGTTGCTGGAAATACGCCAATGAATCTTTTAAGATCTTCACCGCCCGGGGCAGGTTCTGTTCATTCAGATAGTTCTGCTGATGGGATATGCCCAGAATAATAAAGTTACCTTTCGCTGCGACCTGAATACTTTGCTGATCGAGGTGCGCGGTCAACCCCGTGAGAATGATGTTTGTTTTCCCCGCTTCAACCCGTGTTTTAAGGTCCCGCGTAACCTGGGCCTTATTCAAAAAGACCGTGACACCTGTAATCTGTGATTCCACCGGCTTGTCAACCTGTGCGAAAACCGGCCCTGCTACTACCAAAGCGGCTACTAATAACTGAAGTTTCTTCATCGTCATGATGTTTTTTTATAAGGATGTAATCGGGAGTCCCTTTCCATAAATGAAAGTAATGTTTTTTACGGGGAAACTATCCCCGGCGAAGGTATCTGAATGCCCTGTCGTTATTTATCTTTGGGGCCATGGCTGATATCATCTACCCCTATCCGACTTTAAAATCATTTGCTTTTGATGTTTTCAAAAAGATGGGATGCCCCATACCGCAGGCGGCCCTGGCAACCGAGGTTTTGCTGAGTGCCGATCTGCGGGGCATTGACTCGCATGGTATTGCACGTCTTTCAGGTTACGTCCGCCTGTGGGAAGCGGCGCGGGTCAATGCCACGCCGGAACTCCGCACTGTCCATGAGTCGCCCAGCACCGCCGTTGTGGATGGTGACAGGGGATTGGGACTGGTGGTTGCGCCGCACGCGATGAATCTTGCTATCGCGAAAGCAAGAACGGCAGGAACGGGATGGGTGGCCGTGAAAAATTCGAATCACTTCGGCATTGCCGGCTACCACGCGATGATGGCGCTGGAACATGACATGATTGGCATCGCCATGACCAATGCAAGCCCGTTGGTTGCGCCTACCTTTTCGATTGAAAGGTTGTTGGGTACCAACCCGATTGCCGTTGCCATTCCGGCCGACAAACAGCCGCCCTTTATAGCGGATTTTGCCACGACGACCGCCGCGAACGGCAAACTCGAAATATTGCAGCGCAAAAATCTTGACGCTCCTCCCGGTTGGGTTCAGACAAAAGACGGCTCACCGTCTACCGATGCGAATGAGGTAAAAAATGGTGGCGCATTGATACCGCTCGGCAGTGACCGCGAGCATGGAAGTCATAAAGGCTATTGCCTCGGGGCCTGGGTGGATATTTTTTCAGCGGTTCTTTCCGGCGCAAACTATGGGCCCTGGGTACCTCCCTTCGTAGCTTTTCTTGCGCCGCCTTCCGATCCGGTGGGCGAAGGTATCGGGCATTTTTTCGGCGCCATGCGAATCGATGCTTTTCGATCCGCATCAGAATTCAAAGCACACATGGATAACTGGATTACACGTTTCAGGTCGGCACAACCGGTACCCGGGCAACCACGGGTTATGATCCCCGGTGATCCGGAACGGGAGATCACGCAGGAAAGGCTTGACCATGGAATCCCCCTTAATCCCAAGGTGGAGGAAGACCTGATGGTATTAGGTACGAAATTCGGGTTGAAGTTTTAGAAACCTACGGTCACGCCGGCACGGATAATCAAAGGCCGGTCGTAAGGGCTGGGCTCGTACAGTGTAGGCTCCTTGTAACTGAAATTATACAACGCCAGGGCATAAAATCCCGCGCTCCGTCCCAGTGGCTGGAAGAATCCACCACCTGCCAGGAAGCTGCTGTATCCCTCGCGTTCCTTTTCACCATTGCTCAAGGGATACTGATAACTGAGGTACTCATATTCGGCGTGCAGGAAAAACGGCGGATAAATGAAATATCGTACAAAGGGACTCAGCCCGTAATCGTTCGTTGAGGTCTTGGGAATGGTTTGTTTGTACTTGGTATAACGGTACTGGATCTGAATACCCGCTGCCAGTTTAGGCGTGATTTTATAGCCGATCATCGGCGACACGGATACGAAGTCATAATAATTTGAAAAGCTGGCCCCGAATCCGCCACCCGTGAAAATGCGATCGCTCAGAGAGGGTTTGTCATCCATTTCCTCGTCTCCCCACTGGGCAAAGGCCGAGGGACTCAGAAGCGTGAGTGCCCATACAATGAACAAAAGTTTTTTCATGCGTCAGTCTTTTTCTTCGACGATAAAAATATCCTCGGTCTGTTTCTTCATGAGGTACTTTTCGCGGGCGAATTTTTCGATGGCATCGCGATCGCCGAAAAGCTCATCACGGTCTTTCTCGACTTCCTGAATCTTTTCCTCGTAGTACTCCTTTTCATTTTCCAGACCGGATAATTTTGTACTGAGCTGGTATCGCGCAATGAGGTTGTTGGAATCAAGCGCCAGCATCCACACCACGAAAATAGCGGTGGTCACAACATAAAAATTCCGGAACGGCCTGGGTAGTCTCTTGAACATAAGCTTAAAAAGTCATACTAAGATAGGGAAAAAAGTGAATTACAAATAAAAGACCGTAGTCGCCTGAAATTTTCTGGCTACATGGACACCCGGCAGGTCAAAAAAATAACCAGGGCATAGACCCTGGTTATTCCTCTCCGGTCCAAGCGCGTTTAAAAATTCTTACCAGGGAAGTATGCTACTTCGCCCAGCTCTTCTTCAATGCGGATCAGTTGGTTGTACTTGGCCATACGGTCAGAGCGGGAAGCCGAACCGGTCTTGATCTGGCCGGTATTCAGTGCTACCGCAAGGTCGGCGATCGTACTGTCCTCGGTCTCACCGGAGCGGTGCGACATTACACTTTTATAAGCATTGCGTTTGGCCATGTTAACGGCGTTGATGGTTTCGGTGAGTGATCCGATCTGGTTTACTTTTACCAGGATCGAGTTTGCAACACCTTTATCAATACCATCCTGCAGGCGCTTTACATTGGTTACAAACAGGTCGTCGCCCACCAGCTGAACCTTGTCACCAACTTTGTCTGTCAGTTTTTTCCAGCCGTCCCAATCGTCTTCCGCCATACCATCTTCAAGGGAGATAATGGGATACTTCTTCACCCATTTTGCCCAGTAGTCAACCATC
Source organism: Ohtaekwangia sp. (assembly GCA_035628815.1). GTDB lineage: Bacteria > Bacteroidota > Bacteroidia > Cytophagales > Cyclobacteriaceae > Ohtaekwangia. Next base: position 8,931 of record DASPJC010000518.1, read on the forward strand.
TCTTCGGACTTCAGTTTTTTGCCGTCCGACTTGTGGAAGGTATAGGTTTTTGTTTTGGCATCGTAGAATTCCGACACCGCTGCATCCATCGCGATGAACACATCGACACCGGGTTTGAAGCCCGCCTTTTCAATGGCTTTCAACACGACCTCTATCGCCTCTTCGTTCGACTTGATATTGGGTGCAAATCCACCTTCATCGCCTACGTTGGTTGAAAGACCTTTGTCGTGAAGTACTTTCTTGAGGGTGTGAAATATTTCGGTTCCCATGCGGAGCGATTCAGAGAAAGTATCCGCGTTTACAGGCATTACCATGAATTCCTGAAAGTCGATGGAGTTATCCGCGTGGCTTCCGCCGTTCAGGATATTCATCATCGGTACAGGCAGTGTGTTGGCATTTACACCGCCGATATATCGGTATAGTGGCATACCGGCTTCCATGGCCGCAGCTTTGGCGATGGCCAACGATGTGCCGAGGATAGCATTCGCGCCGAGTTTTCCTTTGTTGGGCGTGCCATCGAGTTCAAGCATGATCTTGTCGAGGAGATTCTGATCGAATACATCAAAGCCGACAATTTCTTCAGCGATTTTCGTATTTACGTTTTCAACTGCTTTCAGCACTCCCTTTCCGACGAACCGTTTCTTGTCACCATCGCGAAGCTCGACAGCTTCATGGGTACCGGTAGAAGCGCCCGAGGGTACGGCAGCACGGCCAAAAGCACCTGATTCGGTAACGACATCCACTTCGACGGTGGGATTTCCACGGCTGTCCAGGATCTGGCGCGCGTGAATGCTTTCAATTAAGCTCATAGTAATTTTGATTTATAGGATTGACAGTTTATTGGTTCTTGGCAGATTCGTCACTCACATCCGTCCTGATCATCTCGATGAACTGGTCGAAGAGATACCGGGAATCGTGAGGACCTGGCGATGCCTCGGGGTGATATTGCACCGAAAAAGCTTTTTTATTTTTCAGCTGCAGGCCCATGATGGTATTGTCGTTCAGGTGGACATGGGTTACCTCGACGTCGGGATTTTTGGCGATATCTTTTTCGCTTACCGCGAATCCGTGATTCTGTGATGTCATCTCACCCTTTCCGCTGATCAGATTTTTCACGGGATGGTTTAATCC
>DASPJC010000519.1:0-14367 GCA_035628815.1 Ohtaekwangia sp.
CCGGAAGTAGCGACGTTGGCTATCCCCGGTATTTCTTTGATCTGGTTTTTAAATGTGATCAGCCGTTCTTTTGCGCCCTGCCATTCCATGACACTGGGGCCATTCACGATCAGCATCTGTTCCATCGTGAGCCCTTTATCCTGCGCGCGCATGAACATCATTTGCCGGTAGATGGCAAATGTGCCGGCGATCAGAATCAATGAGGAAGCGAACTGGAAAACCACCAGTACTTTCCGCAAGGAAAAGCCGCCCGTGATCTTCTCTGACTTCCCCTTCAGTACATCCGTTGTATTGAACGAGGCCAGTACCAGCGCCGGATAGCCACCGGAGATTATCGAACCTGTCAGGAACAGCACTGTTAATACAACCCAGAATCTGTAATCCGTAAATTCAAATGAAAATTCTTTCCCGACAATCCCGCCAAGCACCGGAAGCAATGCCATCGCGAGCAACACGGCAATAACAACCCCAAGGAGGTTTACCAGCACCGATTCAAAAATAAACTGACTGATCAGCTGGCTTTTGTAGGCGCCCACAGCTTTTTTAATGCCGACTTCACGTGCCCGCTCCATCGCCCGGGCGGTAGAGAGATTGATATAGTTCACCCACGCTATGGACAGGATAAAAACCGAGATGATGAGGAAAAAATAGATGGTTCCCGTATTGACCGTAGCGCTGGACTCATTGTCAAGACCGGGTGTCAAATGAACCTCACGGATAGGCTGAAATGTCAAGTCAACGTTACCCCCCGCGTTCAAATCATCGGCCCGGTATTTTTTAACGAACGCCGGCATCTTTTCCGCGACCTTGCTTACGTCGGTGTTGGGATTCAGCTCAACATATGTCACGAAATTATTCCATCCCCATCCGTCGTCATTCTGATATTGGCCGTTTTGCAGCAGGTTATGCGTAGGAAAAAGAAAATCGAAAGTAAAATGGGAGTTCTGCGGTACATCATGGATGACCGCAGTAACTTCATAGTCGCCATCGGCCCATCCGCCTGACACTTTCAAGATCTTTCCCAACGGATCTTCACCCTTCCTGAAATATTTTGCGGCAGTCTTTTCAGTGATCACCACAGAAGCCGGTTTATCCATCGCGGTGTTCAGGTCGCCCTGGATGGCCTCATAGGTAAACACATCCAAAAAGGTCGAATCGGCAAACTGGATATTGTCTTCGTGGAAAGTGGACGGGTCCCCTTCCGCCCTGTTAAAACTTACAACGGCGCCGCCATACATCGGATGCGTGCGTACATACGCTTTGATTTCCGGAATTTCAGCAATGAGTGCGGGACCCTGCGCGTATCCCGACAGTGGGTTTCTGCTGCGTAATTCACCATTCCTGTAGTAGGCTGTCGTCGTGCGATAAATGCGGTCCGCCTTGGAATGAAACTTATCATAGCTCAATTCAAAATCAACGTACTTTAGTATCACGAGGCAAACCGCGACACCCATTGCCAGTCCGAAGATATTGATGAATGAGTAGAGCTTTCTTTTGAGGAGATTCCGAATGGCGAGGGTGAGGTAGTTTTTTAACATAACTGGAATTTAACAGGCTTTTATAAATCAGATGCGGAAATCATGTCCAAAGTTTCATAAAACCGCGCATTTATTCTGAATACTCGCAGAAACCAAAATGGTTACGGAGAGAAATGAGTAAATGAGTAAATGAGTAAATGAGTAAATGAGTGAATGAGTGAATGGGTAAATGAGGTGTTGGATATTGAATAAATAAATATAGCATGCCTTCCTCAAAGAATGCGTGCATAAAAGAATAAATGAATGGAAATGTGCAGGATGCCGTTAATTGACATCCTTACCCTCCTGCAGCATTTTGATCATACCTTCGACGCTGGTTCGGTTTAATTCGTCGGGGGCCTGGGGAAGCGCTGTCTTAAGATAGGTTATTGCCTTCTTGTAATCGCCCCGGGCGGCATATATCCGGCCCATTCCCACGTTGGTCGTGTAGACATTGGGATATCGGTCATAATTGTTCTTAAAAACTTTAAACGCTTCTTCAATTTGCTTCATGCCGATCAACTGCCGTCCATAAAAATGCGCGTTCAGCATGGACGCCAAAGGCAGCGCTTCTTCCATTACCTTTGTTGCTTCCGCTACGCGATTCATTTTCATCAGCACGGCAGCTTTTGTGCTCAGGGTCCTGAAATTTTTTTCACCCATCACCCGGAAATAAATCGCACGGTCCATCCAAGCCAGTGCCTGCTCAAGCGCTACATTGTTACGGATACACCAGTACGCAGCCTGTATATAATCATAATAGGGTCTCGTCGTCTGAAAATCGCTTCTGAAAGCTGCCATCTGCAGCCCTTTGGTATCGGCCGACACCGTGAAAGGTATCATACGCTTCTCCCACGACAAAGCGATCGTTGCCGAGCTGTCAGTCTGATCAAGAAATTCATACTTCAGCCATTCAACACTTTCGTCCAATGACCGGTTCTTTACCGTTACCCGCAGCGCATCTTCCGCCGGATTGTAGTAGAAGCTTCCCCATGAGTTGTTGACCTTCGAAAAAATTAACGTGCTTTCGGTCTCTCCCAGGCTGATAAAAAATCCATAGGTGCCCGCCGGAAGATCTTTTCCCTCCACCTGTACCGGGTGGGAAAAAGAAATCGTGGTGTTTTCATTTGCACCCGCACGCCACGGCGCAGCATTGCTCGTGCCATGGCCCTGATCGACAAATCCATAGTGCGCCACAGGTGTATTCCAGATCTTACCCTCCCGACCCTTTACGCCGGGCCGGCTGTAATGAACAGCAATTTTCACAATACCGACCTGTTCCGAAACGGATGCCTTCTTATTTCCGCCATCAGGTTCCGCGGTAAGGGGCATGACCTGGCAAAACGAAGAAATCGTTGCCAGCAAACAAAAGACACTTAGTATAGTTGTTCTCATACATTAAGATTAAAAGGTATGCGATAAAGATATTTCAACGTGCGCCACGACGAAATACCGCATAGGAGGTTAAAATTGAGAACATCTGTGCGCTTGTGAACAGTCTGGACGAACCATCAGCCCCGTCGTCGAGACCATAAATCAAGCCAGGCGATTCTATTCGTCAAAACCGTTAATACATTCATTCACTTCGTAATGAGTTAACCGGGTTTCCCATCGCTGCCCTTGCCGATTGATAGCCGACCGTAAACAACGAGAGCAGCAGAATCCCGATAGCCGGAAAAATAAAAAGCCAGGCGTTCAGTTCCGTGTGGAATGCATAGGTGCCCAGGTATTGATCGGTTACATACCATGCCACAGGAAATGCAATGAGCAGGGCAATCGCGACAAGCTTCGTAAAGTCGCCGCACAATAATGCAATCAGGTTGATGACCGATGCACCCAACACTTTGCGGATACCCAATTCTTTCATTCTTCGCTCAGCGGTAAAGGAAGCCAGTCCGAACAAGCCGAGACAGGATATCAGCACCGCAACAACCGTAAAGCTGAGCGACAACTGGCCGATCATGGCCTCGCTCCGGTATTGCTGATCGAACTCGTCGTCCAGGAATGAATATTCGAAAGGATACTCCGGGTCAAATTTACGATGGACATTTTCGATATGGGCCAGTGCTTCCTTTGTATTATCAGAAATTTTTATGAAGACGCGCCAGGTGTTCTCCGGAACATTGACGAAAACCAATGGCATGATCGGCTCGCGAAGATTATCGTTATTAAAATCGCGCACCAGCCCGATGATCTTTCCCTTCCCCATCCACATATCGAGGTCGGTTCCAATGACATTCTCCGGTGTCAGCCCCATCACCGACATCGCTTTTTCATTGATGATGTAATTGGAAGTGTCCTGTTTATTCTGGTTGTCGAAATTCCTGCCTGCCAGGACTTCTATGCCAAGCGCAGGAATAAAACCGTCGTCACAGGAGATGACCTTAAAGGAAATGACTGATCCTTCCGGCTTGCCCGGCCATACCGGGTCGGTCGTCGTATTATCCACCGCGAATGGATTGTGTCCTGAAACAGCCACGGCTTTGATGTCCGGAAACTGAAGCAACTCGTTTTCAAACGCCACCCGGTTCTTCATGAATCCGTCATGCTTGCTGATGGCCACCACGTTCTCCTTGTCAAGTCCTAAGTGTTTGCGTTGTATAAATGATATCTGGTTGTGCACGACGATACTGCCCACGATCAAAATAGCTGAAGCAACAAACTGAACGATCACCAGCACTTTCCGAAGACCGCCGCCGCTAAGCGACTGGGTGGTCGTTCCTTTCAGCACCACGGCTGGTTTAAAGGACGAAAGGAACAGCGCCGGATAGCTTCCCGCCACAAGCCCGGTAAGCAGGGTTATGACAAGCAGGCCGGAAACGAAAACAGGATCTGTGAAATCCGGGCGAATGGACTTGTCCGTGACTTCATTGAAAAACGGGAGTGCCAGCTGCACGAGTGCAAGGGCAAAAATGAGCGCCACAAATGCAAGGAGTATTGATTCGCCAATGAACTGGATCATCAGCCCCTGACGTTGCGCACCGACAGCTTTGCGAACGCCAACCTCCCGGCTACGGGTAGCTGATCGTGCCGTGGCAAGGTTCATAAAATTGATGCAGGCGATAAGGAGAATGATCAGGGCCACGATGCTCAGGGCCACAACGTACTCGATCTGGCCGCCGGCATTCTTTCCGTTCTCAAATTCGCTATATAAACGCAATCGATCGAACGGATATAAGAACGGATTGTTAATACATTCTTTACAGTGTTTTTTGATCAGGCCGTACACCTTTTGATTGGCAGCTTCCAGGTTTGCACCGGGTTTCAGGCTTGCGAAAGTCTGCATGCCGTTGTTACCCCAGTTTTCTGCCCACTGATTTTCCCGTTCCCAGATAGTGAAGGGTACAACGAAGTCAAACTGAAGGGACGAGTTTTGTGGAACATCTTCGAATACAGCGGTCACCGTCAGATCATACTGCTGGGCCACACGGAAAACTTTCCCGATGGCGTCACCGTCCCCAAAAAATTTCTTCGCAAGCTTTTGAGAGATCGCTACTGATTTGGTGTCAGGCAACGGATTGCCGGCATCGCCGCGCACCAGCGGGAATGTAAAAATCGAAAAGATTGTGGAGTCCGCGAACAGGCCATTTTCATTCAGCGATTTATCGCCGTATTTGAAAAGCATGCCCGTGTTCCAGCCCATGCGAAGCACCTGGTCGATCTCAGGAACTTCAGCAGCCATGGCATCAGCCAGTTTAAGGGGCGTCGACCAGCCTGTTTCGATGGAGCCATCTGTGAAAGTGAAATTACTGATCACGCGGTAGATGTTGGGATTCTGATGAAACTTATCGTAGCGCATTTCATCGGTCACCCACAGAAAAATAAAAATACTGGTTGCGAGTCCTACCGTCAGACCAAGTATATTGATAAAGGAATAGCTTTTATGCCGCAGCAGGTTCCGAACCGAAGTTTTCAGATAATTTCTAAGCATGACTTCTTCTTTAGCGCTTTAAGCAGGACAGATAGATCCGCCAATCAACTGCACTTGCATATACTTCCAACATACATGCCAACGACAAGAAGCACCTTCAATTATCCCAAAGCCTGTAAATTCGGGATTTCTATGTTCGTATCCGAACAGGGAGGTTCGGTTATGAAACAGTTATTTACTCATTCATTTTATTCACTCATTCCCTTTATTCACTCATTCACTCAGTTACTCATTTCTACAACACAAGCCGCTCAAAGAGGTGTTTCAGCATTTCGCCCGCGTCGTCACAAAGGCCGGGATGAACCTTTGACGTTTGAAGGACGGTACTTCTGGTCGCGGTAAGCCACCGGAAGCGTTCGGCCATGCGTAGTTTCCCGATAGGTCCGGCGTCATTACCACCCGCACATATCCGTTCGAATGAAGTGATGTGCTCCCTGAGTTCATCGAAATCCATTTTGTCACAAAAGACGCGAAGTTTCTCTTCCTTCAGTGCGACCATTGTCTTCAGGAACTTTTGATCGTTGCAGAACAGTACAATACCTACGTTGAAGAACTCCTCGCGTTCAACATGGGGCACCACGCGGATGACGGCGTATTCAAATAAGTGATTCCCTTGCATGCAGTGCTTCCTTTACAAAATAATCCGAATGTAGAACCCGCGAAACCAGAAAATCGGTATAGGCTTGCCGATGCAAATCGACGGAAGGAAAGGGTGAGTTGTCGGCCAGCCATTCCTCCGGAATCAACGAAACGATATCGCGTATGCGCTCCGGTGTAAGCAACGCACGAAAGCCATCATTAACACTTTCCAGTGCCGAAGCCTTGTACAAAAAAACATGGTCTTTCACGTGGGGAAATGGTTTCATGGCATCCTGTCCATGTTCCCATGTGTGATGAAAGTAGAGCGAGGCACCGTGATCTATCAGCCAAAGCTCTTTGTGCCACCACAACATGTTGGTATTCCGGGAAGTCCGGTCAACGTTCATCAGCAGGCAATCGAGCCATACGATCTGCGACGCCAGTTCGGGGGAGACATGAATGGCAAGGGGATCAAAGGTGATGGCGCCGGAAAGATAGTGCAGCCCCAGATTAAGACCCGTGCTGGCTTTCAGCAGGTCCTGGATCTCTTCGTCGCCTTCGATTCGCCCAAAGGCACTGTCGAGGTGCGCCAGGACAATTTCCGGAACCCTGAGGCCGAGTGCGCGGGCAATTTCGCCACCGATCAGTTCTGCGATGAGTGCTCTGCTACCCTGGCCTGCGCCGCGGAACTTAAGGACATAGAGGAACTCGTCATCACCTTCGACGATGGCTGGGAGCGATCCACCTTCCCGCAGCGGGGTAACATACCGGATGACGTTGATACTCCTCAATGCTGATGTAACCTGAACCAAAATGATCGAAAATGTTTCCCGAAAGAAAACAAGTAACGCAACAGATTCCAAATGCCGGAACTTACTTGCGGTGGCGGAAATCTATTGAAACGACTTTGAATATTGCGCGGCGGTATCGATCCGAAAGCGCTCACCATCATCCGGAAGCGAACACTATCGTAGCATGATTTCTTCAAATGAAGCCCATTTGGCGAGTTTCATCTGTGGAGCCTTATTTGTAATCTCCTGTAGATCAACATTCGAACAACCGGCAATAGCTATGCTGAAAAATTATTTAACCATTGCGGTAAGGAACCTCTGGCGCAGCAAAGGCCACTCGTTCATCAATATAACCGGGCTTGCCGTTGGCATGGCCAGTGCCATACTTATTATCCTCTGGATTTACAACGAGGTAAGCTATGATCAGTTTCACACCAAAAAAGATAATCTCTACCAGGCCTGGAACCGGGGTGTCTTCGACAGCAAGCTTCGATGCTGGCCCAGCACCCCCAAAATACTGGGGCCGACACTGAAAGATGAATACCCTGAAGTGGAGGCAATTGCGCGTGGATATTTTCGATGGTTTGTCACCGTCGTCGGCGAAAAAAAGATGTCGAGCAAAGCGTTGGTGACCGATTCAGCTTTTCTCTCCATGTTCAGCTTTCCCCTCGTCGAAGGTGATCCGGCCACAGCGCTCAACGATGTGCATAATATGATCGTCACCCGGAAGATGGCGAAAAAAATGTTTGGTGATGACGACGCGTTAAACCGGGAAATCAAAATCGACAATGACATTTTCAGGATCACGGGAATTATGGAAGATCTTCCGCCCAACACAACCTTTGATTTCGAATACTTATTACCGTGGGCATACCTGCGGCAACCCGATGAAGACGATACCTACTGGGGAAATAACTCAATCGCTACGTATGTGTTATTAAAGCCCGGCGCATCCATCGACCTTGTTAACGAGAAGATCAAAAAAATTACCATTACCCATTCCAATGGGGAGGAAGAGCATGAGGTATTTCTTCATCCGCTGCGGCTATGGCATCTTTATTCGAACTTTGAAAACGGAGAGGTTTCAGGCGGCCGGATCGAAACAGTGCGGATGTTTGGCATTATCGCGGGCTTCATCCTGTTGATTGCCTGTATCAATTTCATGAACCTCAGCACGGCGAGGAGCGAGAAACGTGCGAAGGAAGTCGGCATACGAAAAGTTGCCGGTGCTAATAAAGGTTTGCTCATCATGCAGTTTTTGGGCGAATCCGCATTGCTATCATTTATCTCCGGAGTAATAGCCATCGCATTGGTGCAACTGCTGTTGCCCGCTTTTAACACGCTCGTCAATAAGGAACTCGTTCTTTCATTTGACAGTCTTAATTTCTGGGCGTGGGGACTGCTTTTCATTCTCTTCACGGGTATTGTTGCCGGAAGCTATCCGGCATTCTTTTTATCGTCGTTCACACCGGTCAATGTATTGAAAGGCACTTTTCGAAGGGCTTTTTCCCAGGTCAATCCGCGCAAGGTGTTGGTGATACTGCAGTTTACGTTTGCCATGACACTGATCATCTGCACCTTCATCGTCGTTCAGCAGATCCGGCATGCACAGTCCAGGGAAGCCGGGTATGACCGGGGACAGCTGGTGTACCACTGGCTTGCGGGAGACATTCAGGAACGATACCAGGGTCTGAAAAATGAATTACTTTCTTCCGGCGTGGCCTCGCATGTGACACGGACAAGCTCACCGCTGACATCCCAATGGAGTGACACCTGGGGCCTTGAATGGCAAGGCAAGGATCCTAACGACAAAACCGATTTCGACCGCTTCACCCAGGACGAAGGATTGGTCAAAACAGGAGGGCTTACGCTGGTCATGGGCCGCGACTTCGATTTGTCAACGTATCCCACCGACTCCACGGCCATGCTGCTAAATGAATCCGCTGTCAAAGCAATGGGTTTCGACAATCCCATCGGCCAGGTAGTGCGGGACGGCGACACGGAATATCATGTTGTCGGTGTCGTAAAGGATTTTATTCTTGGCTCACCTTATGATCATACCAAACCGATGGTCATTGAAGGCGCAAAAGGCAACTGGTTCAACGTCGTCCACCTCAAGCTGGTCGCGGGCGGAAATGTGGAAGAACAACTGAAGGCTATGCGGGACATCTTTATCCGTTACAATCCCGAGTACCCTTTCGAATATCACTTTGCCGACGACGATTATGCCAGAAAGTTCGATGATGCACGACGTATCGCTACATTGACTTCATTGTTCACCGGACTCACCATCTTCATTTCCTGCCTGGGCCTGTTCGGCTTAGCCAGCTATATGGCCGAAGTAAGAATAAAAGAGATCGGCATACGCAAGGTTCTGGGTGCGTCGGTGTTGCGGATCACGGCGTTGCTCACAAAAGATTTTTTGATGCTGGTAATCATATCCATTCTAATTGCTTCACCGATTGCCTGGTACATCATGCATACGTGGCTGCAGGCTTTTGCTTACCGCGTCGATATTGCATGGTGGGTATTCGCGATCTCCAGTCTGCTTTGCATTTTGATATCCCTGCTCACCATCAGTTATCAGGCCATCAAAGCTGCAGTTGCCAATCCGGTGAACAGTCTGCGAACGGAATAGATAAATTAAGTTACGGGTTTAAGGTTCAAGGTTTCGGGTTTAAGGTTTAGGGTTTAGGGTTTAAGGGTTAGGGTTTTGAGTTGTGGTTGCTGATGCAGAGGTCCTGCGGTGCTCCCTTTGTGAATTGCGACGAGGAGGCATTGCGTGTTCCCTGAAGAGGTTCGGTGCCGCAATGTTTCAACCAGTATTCTCAAGGGATCGCATGATTGGGGGTTAGGATAAACCTTCTCTTTGAAATATATTCATGTTTCAACCGAACCACCATGGGCCATCTCAGATCGTTTTTGATACTCCTCACGTTGTTACTACCTGCACTTTGTACTACGGCTCAATCCATTCCGGAAGGCAGGCTACTCGATCACAACTTTACAGCACCCTCCATCACCGGCAACAAAGGCGGGGAGGATTCCATCCGGCGAATCTCGATTTATCTTCCGCCGGGATATGATGAAACCGTCCACCGTTATCCCACGATTTATTTGCTCCACGGATTTGCCGACGACGATCACTTTATGTCCCGGTACCTGGGGCTTAAGCAACTGATGGACCAGGCGATTGCCAGTGGTCAGATCCGGCCTGTCATCCTCGTACTACCCAACAGCAACACGCGGTTCAAGGGAAGCTTTTATGCCAACTCCGCGGTAACGGGAAATTGGGCGGATTTTATCGGCAAGGACGTCGTTCAGTATACCGACAGGAATTTTCGGACGATAGCGGATAAGAATGGCCGCGGCCTTGCAGGTCATTCCATGGGTGGAACGGGCGTGCTGAGAATCGCCATGCTGTACGCTGATGTGTTCGGCGCAGCTTACGCGTTAAGTCCGGGAGCCCTGCACCTGGCTAAGGAATTCAATCTTGACAACCCGGCATTCAAAAGAATTGCTGCTGCGAAAACATCGGCAGATATTTTTGTTGGATTTGATAACCCGGAAAATACCGACAATACAACCTTCTTCACGGTTCTGTTTACCGCCCTTGCCAGAACCTATTCACCGGACGAGAAAAGCATGCCTTTACAGGCACAGTTTCCCGTGACCTACGATGATAACGTAATGACGATCCATCAGGATGTGGTTCGGCAATGGGAAGCCAACTTTCCCATCAATATGATCCCGAACTATGTAACCGCATTGCAAAGTCTCAATGCGCTGAAAATTGACTGGGGAAGAAACGACCAGTTCCCGCACATTCCGGCTACCTGTCGCGCCTTCAGTGAAAAACTCGAGACCTACAACATCAAACATTTTGCAGAAGAGTATCTTGGCGACCACGTCAATAAACTGGGCGGTGTGGAAGGACGCATTTACACCGACATGCTTCCTTTTTTCCAACACCACCTCACGTTTCCTGTACTGGCACCGGAGCCGGCCGTTGTCCACAAAAAGAAAAGGTCATAGCTAAACTTGAGAGGCGGTGCTGGATATTGGATGTGATTTTGAATGTTGACGGATACGCTGATATCAGATAACCTATTGGATAAAGAATAACCAATAACAGGCAGCAGCGTGAGCCGTTGGGAGAGATTTAGAAGTTTAGGCGCATCACCCGAACACATGAGCACCGGAACACTTGCGCGCTCTGTATTGAAGATGGTTATTTCGCCGAGGATATACTACCGCAAAAACTTCCTGAGCTTTTTTCCCAACTTCACCGGATCAAGCGGTTTTTCTATGAACTCATCTACACCAAGTTTTAGCGCCAGTGCAATGACCTCTTCTTCGTCGTCGGACGATACCATGATAATCGGCGTTTTTTTGCCCTGTACCACCCGGACCAGGTTCAGGATGTCGTCGCCATTATAATATGGCATGTGGATATCAGTAATGATAAGATCAAAATCGTTATTCTGCTGTAACAGCTTCATCGCTTCTCTTCCATCCCGAACATAAATACCCTGTACATTTTCGTTCGTCAAAGCGACTTCAATAACTTTCAAAACGATCTCATCATCCTCGCATACCAGAACTTTCATATTCAAGCCAATTTTTTACAAATTATGAAGAATATGCGTCGAACAGGCTTTCGTTCATAAAAAATTACCCGCTTACCAATCGGGGCCTCACGGAAATCGCCTAACATCATTACTTCAAGTACGCTCCTTTTTGGCAACGATAAAAACTGTTCCCGCCGGATCCATGATCCAATGCATATCCTCGGGTATTTTTTCCAGCTCGTCACAGGTTTCAACGTTCTTCGATCGCAGGTAATCCGCAGCAGTTTCGACATTGTCTGTCCGCAACTCAAGCCACGTCTCCGAATGCGTATAGTTATCGACGCAATCCAGCCATACAGTATTGGGACCGAACATGACTTCGTGTGTCCGGGATACTGTTGGATTGTCGATGGGCTTTTCTGTTACCGTCAGCTTCAGAATATCGCGGTAAAACGACACGGTACGCTCATATTTACTTTTGGGAATTTTGATGGCGATATTGATCCCACCTTCAAACGTGATGTCCATTGTGCTTTATTATTTTTTGTTTCAAATAGTCAGAAGTCAAACGGTGCTTTGAGCAAGCCTGTTTATTCTCTGGTTGCATAAATTAGATGAATCTATCGCTTCCATGCAACAGTGATAAACACCTACGGCCGGCTTGCTTCGCCAGGCGTTTGTCATTCCCTGTCCGATGCTGGTAACCCTGTAACCGCAACCTGTCCGGATGACTATGAAACGCAACCGGGAATACCTACTTTCATTCTGCTCTATATTTCCAAATATCTAAACAACACGCCGATGAAAAAGACCTATTATGGCGGAGCCCTTGCATGCATTGCAATACTCCTGCTGGTAAGCGCCAATCTACGAAACGATAATCGCTACGGCTTTGAGAATGGAACGCCGGATATCCAATCCATCAACGGCCTGGCGTTCGGACCGGATGGTGTACTCTTTATTGGTGATTCGAAAAGCGCCACCATTTTTGCGATTGACACGAAAGACAAGCAGTCCGTCACCACGGCACCGGAACTCGAATTGAAAAACATTGATCAGAAGATCGCTTCGCTGCTGGGTACGGAAGCAAAAAATATTTCCATCCAGGACCTTGCCGTCAATCCGCTGTCAAAAAAGATTTACTGCGCGGTTCAGACCAATGGCGGCACGCCCGTACTGCTGTCGATAGCCGGTGATCAGATACAGCCGGTGAACCTGAAGAACATTGCCTTCAGTTCGGTGTCCATCGGCAATGCGCCGGCAGAAGATGCCAAGGACCAGCGCGGACGTTCACTACGGGTATGGGCAATCTCCGACCTGGCGTTTGCGGACGGAAGTGTTATGGTGAGCGGTTTATCAAACCAGGAGTTCAGCTCAACGTTCCGGAAAATACCTTTTCCTTTTACGGACAAACAGGAAGAATCGTCCCTTGAAATATACCATGCGGCGCATGGAAAATATGAAACCTACGCACCGATCAAGACATTTACAACGGCCGTGCTGAACGGTAAGACATACCTGGTAGCCAGCTACACATGTACCCCCCTCGTGCTTTTTCCGCTGGATGAACTGAAGCCCGGCAAACATGTAAAAGGAAGAACAGTTGCCGAGTTCGGTGCCGGTAATACACCGATTGACATGATCAGCTTCCGGAAAGGAAACGAATCGTTCCTGGTCATGGCGAACTCCAGTCGTCCCGTTATGCGGGTCAGGTACAGCAGTATCGAGACGTTTGAAGGCACGCTTCAGGAGCCTGTCGCGGAATCCTATGGTACCGCCGGGGTGGACTTCGTCACCTTGCCTGTGGTGAACGTACTCCAGATGGATGTACTGGACAGCAGCAAGATCCTGGTACTCCAGCGGAAAGTTAATGGCGACCTGGATCTCTACAGCGCCGCCAGTGACCGATGGTTCTGGCGAAGATCACCGGCAAACAAAGGATCATGTTCCACTTTCGATGGAGCCTGATCCTTTCTTTTTCTCTCATCGCGTGCGTTGACCCGGCGCATACAACGGACACGATATCGATTGAATGGCGTGAACGTCGCGCGACAGGGCTGATCATTCCCACGACGCTAATGGGAAAGATGGCCACAGATTCGATCAGAACCCTGTTGCATGTTCACCTGGCATCCGGCGCAAATGAACCCCCGGTTTTTGGCGAATACCTCATTGCATCAGACAGCGTCGTGTTTCGCCCGTTGATACCGTTTACACCCGGACTGGAATACGATGTACGATTTGACGCGGGGTCGCTGGGAAAGGTGAAAATACCCGCTGCTGCCGATGCGCCTGCTGTGGTAGCGGTGCTCCCTTCATCCGATACCGTGCCTGAAAACCTGTTAAAGGTCTACATACAGTTCAGTAAACCGATGCGCGAGGGTGTGGCCATCAGCCATATTTCACTAACGGACAACGCCGGTGACACCGTCCCGGATGTGTTTCTTGATCTGCAGACGGAGTTGTGGAATGACGACCAGACAATGCTTACGCTCTGGCTGGACCCCGGTAGGATCAAGCGTGGCCTTCAGCCCAACCGGAACATGGGCGCTCCGCTCCTGCATGGCAACGCTTACCGGTTGACGATCGCCGGCATGGAAGCGATGGATGGAGGTACGATGAGGAGGCCTTTCATAAAACAGTATTGGGTCGCGGGGCGTGATAGCTTGTCGCCAACGCCTGGCCGATGGACGATCGCCGCGCCGGAGGCAAACACCCTTCAGCCTTTGGGGATTTCGTTTCACGAGACGCTGGACTATGCACTGGTGATGGAAGCCATATCCATACGTGATGCGGCAGGAAAGCCACGCTCAGGAACCCTTATCATTGATCCGGGTGAAACGGGTATGCAGTTCACGCCCGACGTTGCGTGGGGCCAGGGTGTCTACACAATCGCATTGCAACCCCGACTGGAGGATGCGGCCGGTAATAACCTTGACAGGCCCTTCGATGCGGTGGCAGCCAGCGGGGGAAGTAAG
>DASPJC010000520.1:0-4399 GCA_035628815.1 Ohtaekwangia sp.
AGAAAATATACAAGGAGATTGTGCTGGCCGTTCGCGGATTCGGCGGAACATTTTTCGGAAGTTCTCCGAAAGTTTACCTGCTGGGTGGGATGGACAACTGGTTGTTCAACAAGTCGCGTGAGACGGGTGTCACCAGCAACGGACAACCCAACCCGCTGGGAATAACCGGGGCCGCACAGGACCTGCTGTTTGTGGAGTACGCCACAAGCCTGCGGGGGTTTGACTATGGAACATTGTTCGGGAACAGCGCGCTGCTTTTTAATGCGGAGCTGCGCGTTCCGCTGATCCGCGCTTTATCGAACGGCCCGATCTCATCGAACTTTTTCCGCAACATGCAGTTCACGGCATTTTACGACATAGGAACGAGTTGGTCCGGGAAGCCGCCATTCTCTTCCGAGAACAGTGTAAGCTATGAGATCATCGAAGGCCGGCCATTCCAGGCGGAGATCAAAAACTACCTGAATCCCTGGCTGTACAGTTACGGTGTCGGCATGCGCTCCATGATGCTGGGTTATTATCTGAAATTTGACCTCGCCTGGCCCGTGGAAAATTACGAAGTCGGCAAGCCGCGATTGTTCGTGACGCTGGGGTTCGATTTTTAAAAACATCGCTTACAACAATTTCTTTATCTTGCGAAGGCATTGAATTTTTTCAATGCCTTTAATTTTTAATACCATGATAAAATCCATGACAGGTTTCGGCCGGTCTACCTATGACGATGGACTTGTTCAAATCGGCGTAGAGATCAAAAGCCTGAACTCAAAATTCCTGGACCTGAACCTGCGCATACCCAAGATATTTTCAGACCGCGAAATGGAAGTGCGCAATATCATCAGTGAGAAGCTTGAGCGTGGAAAAGTTTCAGTGATCATTGATCACGTCCGGCACGGCGAGAGCGACGTCAAGCAAACTTACAATGAAGACCTTTTTACGGCCTATTATACGCAACTAAAAAAGCTGGCCGATAAGGTGGTATCACCTTATGATAACCTGTTTCAGCTGGCGCTTTCGTCCCCGGATGTCATTAACACCAACATGAACGAGTCAACCAGCGAAGAAGAATGGAGCAGGGTAAAGAACTGTCTCCAGGAAGCGATCCAGACGTGTGATGTTTTTCGCGCGGCGGAAGGAAAAGTGCTGGAAAAAATGCTCCAGGAATGCTGCCAGTCCATTGCTACGGGGCTCCGCGAAGTTGAACAACAGGATCCCAAAAGGGTGCAGCGGATACGAGAGCGGTTAAAGGGAAATGTACAGACCTTCTTTGGCGAGGAAGGTTACGACCTGAACCGCCTGGAACAGGAGATCATATTTTACATCGAGAAGCTGGACATCAACGAAGAGAAGGTTAGGTTGAAGTCCCACCTTGATTATTTCGTCGGCGCACTCGCCGAAAAGCAATCCAACGGTAAGAAACTTGGATTCATCGCCCAGGAGCTTGGTCGCGAGATCAATACCATCGGCTCAAAGGCGAATGATGCCGATATTCAAAAAAATGTTGTGCTGATGAAAGAAGAACTGGAAAAGATCAAGGAGCAGCTGAATAATGTCTTGTAGGCATTACTGCGTTTCTTCTTCCTTGACATCAAGTTCTCCGTAAGGATTGTGGATCGTGTAATCGGAAAGGTCCTGCTTCGCATCCAGACCGATGCCATAGATCACGTCGCCCTGCTGGCGGATGGTTACAAACTTATCGGTGAATATTTTTTTCTCCGCAGGTTTCCAGAAAAGTTCTTCCGTGTTAAGCTGCTCGTCTTTCTCTATGTTTTTTACTTCGACCTTCCCTTTTCCCTGCCATTGATTCAGCTCTTTCGTGTAAAAGGCATAGTTGGCCCGGAGTGTGGATTCCAGGTGTCCAAACTCATTGTAAAATTCCATGTAGAGCCCTTCCGGAAATTCGCGGTTGCCATTCGCAAATTCATAGACGAGGTCTGCGAGCATTTTCACCTTGATGCGATCGTTTTCCGTATAGTACATTTCAATGTCCTCGACTTCACGCTCGGGGCCTTTGTATTCAAGCGGTTCTTTCAGGTCCTGTTTGCTACAGCCCCATGTTATCACCGCCAGCAGAAGAAACACTTTTCGGTTCATTGAAACAAAATGGCCATCGTTTTAAGATGGCCTTTATTGACAGACACAACCGCAGATCATCAATCAAACTTGCGTTTGATGAACCACTGGTCGTTAAAGGTTAGTCCAAAAAAGATTTTAAAGTAGCTTTCCTCAAGAATGTTCTCCGACTTGTCACCCCGCTTCCCGAATTTTACTGCCAGGTCCAGACTTGAACGCCCCGTGGGAAGCGAGAGCCCAAAATTAATGCCAAGGTCCTTGACCGTGTTGCCGCCCGCAAGAAAAGGGTACTGCTCCATGCTAAGGCCGGTTCTGTAGGTTATCCTTTTCAAGAAGCTTCCCACGGCAAAAGGATCCGGCGTGAATTCACCACCCAGCGCTACACGCCACGCGGTTTCCAGGCCTTCATCGTCTTCGCTAATGCTGCTGAAATTTGACCAGTCCTGGTACATGAACTCCGTGGCAACAGACCACTGCAGTCCACGGGACAGCGATACGCCCGCGGTGATGTTGGCGGGAATCCGGATCTGCCCGCGGTCGACGGCAAGCTTATAATTTTCAAGGGTATCACCTGACACGGTGGTGCGGAAGAACGAATCGTTTCGTTTCGCATTCAATGATGTTTCAAAATCATAGACCGCACCCACGCTGAGCCTGTAATTCTTTCCCCACAATGAATCCCTGCTGAAAGAGAAGCCAAGGGAAAAACTAAAATCCTTCACCGAAGTTTTCTGTTGTACAGCGATGAGGTAGGGAACCTGGTTCGACTTCAACAGCTGGTTAGAATAAACATTATCAATCGGACCGAACAAATAAGCCGCTTTCAAACCCACACTGATTTCGCGTGTCAGTCGTACGCCATTCGACCAATACAGTTGCGTGAGTCCTCCTGATCCAGATTCGACGATTTCCACCGGCGTGTTGCTTCCATCATTGAGTGTTATGCTGGAGGAAAACTCAAAATCGACGTTCGTATAAGGCATCAGTCCAAGAGACGTCGTCCACTTGGTCGGTTTGATTGGAAAAGCTGTTACGAGGTAATTCATATTGCCACCCCTGATCCGCTCATTCAGGGTATCACCGCTGATTTTCCGGGACTCTGCCACAATGCCAGCTTCAAAAACGGTGAGCGTATTAAAGACAAGCAAAGCCGGGTTCTGGTTGTTGAGGAACCAGAATTGCGGCTGACTCACGCCAGTTCCTGCCATTCCCTGGTTGTGGATGAGCGCATTGCCGTATGCCTCTCCGATTCCGTACGTGGTAAACGGTGAGCGCGCTGCCTGGCCCCAAACTTCCCCCGATATAAGAACGACGACGAGGATTGCGAAAAACTTCTTAATGACTGACATTATGAATTAAAATGCTGTTTAAACCACTGAGAACCAGTTCAGGGACCGCAAATATGGACGCTTTAACTTTGTTTTCAAAAAATCGGGCATCACCACCACACAAAATCACCCTCAATTCCCGAAAATTCTCTTTATACCGTCCGATAATTCCACTGACTTCTTCAATTGCCCCGTAGATGGCCCCGCTCTGCAGGCACTGCTCTGTTGTATTCCCGGTCAAAACCGGACTGTCGACCGCAGACACTAACGGCAGTCTCGCCGTCAAAGTATGCATCGCCTGGAAACGCATGCTCAATCCGGGACTTATACTTCCGCCATGATAAATGCCATTCGCGTCGAGAAAGTCGTACGTTATACACGTCCCTGCATCAATCACCAGGCAATTTTGGCCTGGAAAAAGCTCCTGCGCCCCGCAAACACCGGCAATCCGGTCTACGCCCAATGTAGCCGGCGTAGCGTAA
This sequence comes from Ohtaekwangia sp., assembly GCA_035628815.1. Taxonomy (GTDB): domain Bacteria; phylum Bacteroidota; class Bacteroidia; order Cytophagales; family Cyclobacteriaceae; genus Ohtaekwangia. The sequence continues at coordinate 3,878 of DASPJC010000520.1, forward strand.
TGGTTATCAACCGGCAGGGGGAGACGCCAATCGAGAACAAATTTTTTACTGATGTTCCTGGCCCACCCTGCAACAGCGTCCGCGTCAACAGCAACCGAACTGATGATGATATGGTCGCCTGAAAAGTTTTCGAGAAAAGTTTTTAATTCGGCTTCCGCTGAAAACACGTGCTTCTTTACCAGTACACGATTATCAAAAATCCCTACCTTGGAGAACGTGTTGCCGTAATCAACTGCTACATTCATGGTGTACTGAACATTGGTCGTCATCAAAAGTATGGATTCAAAAAACAACTTTAAAGTTATTGGTCTGATGTCGGGTACTTCACTGGACGGTGTCGACCTTGCGTGCTGCACTTTCAAACAATCTGACGGCGCCTGGCGTTACACCATCCAGGCCGCCAAGACGGTGAAATATCCGCCGGCGTGGATCAGGAAACTGTCCGGGGCCCACTTGCTGAGCGGCGAGGAGCTGGTGAACCTTGATGCAGCCTACGGTAAATACCTTGGGATGCTTTGCGCG
>DASPJC010000521.1:0-10975 GCA_035628815.1 Ohtaekwangia sp.
CCAGTCGAGGGACAACGCTTCCTCATGTTGTTTTTCAATATCGTGTTTTTCAACGTTCATACCGGCAGGGAAGAAAAAAGCGTGCCCTGATCGATGACAGGAAAAACAATATGAAAGCGAAATCCGCCCTCATTATTGGCGAACATATTCCACAGTTTTTAGACACCTCGCCGTTTTTCTGTAGCTTTGAAACCGTCCAACGCTGGTACTCGGTATTCCTAAATTCGATTATGAAAAGCCTTACAGTCACTGCAGTCTTCCTTTTTTGTATTTCGGTTCCGGTCTTTTCACAAACAATATCTTTTACGCGCGAGGATACGCTGCGGGGATCTATTACACCGGAGCGCGCATGGTGGGACTTGTTGTACTATCATCTTAAGGTTCATGTCCGCCCCGACGCAAAATACATTCAGGGGAGCGTTGCTGTTCGATACAAGGTATTGAAACCATATCAGCAGATGCAGCTTGACCTTCAGCCGCCATTGGCCATTGATAGTGTTACACAAGATGGTATCAGGCTGTCGTTCACAAAGGATGGCGCCAATGCGCATATGATTACGCTCGGCAAAAAACAGGTGAAGGGTGAAACAGGATCCGTGGTAGTGTATTACAGCGGGAATCCGGTCGAAGCAAAAAATCCACCCTGGGACGGCGGCTTCCAGTGGACAAAAGACGACAACGGAAACGATTATGTTGCTACGTCCTGCCAGGGACTGGGTGCCAGCGCGTGGTGGCCCTGCAAAGACCACATGTATGATGAGCCGGACAGTATGCTGATATCGGTAACAGTGCCGGAAAAACTCATGGACGTTTCCAATGGACGCCTGCGGAAGATCACCAGTAACGGCGACGGGACGAGGACCTTTGACTGGTTTGTCAGTAATCCGATTAACAACTACGGTGTCAATGTGAACATCGCGGATTATGTTCATTTTGCCGATACCATGAAAGGCGAGGGAGGAATTCTTACACTGGATTTTTATGTGCTCCCGTATAACCTGGATAAGGCCAGGGTTCAGTTTCAACAGGCGAAACTAATGTTACACGCCTTTGAACATTGGTTCGGCCCGTATCCGTTCTATGAAGACGGGTATAAACTGGTAGAGGTACCGTATCTCGGCATGGAGCATCAAAGCTCTGTCACTTACGGTAATGGTTATCAGAATGGATACCGCGGAAACGATCTGTCGGGCACGGGCTGGGGGCTCAAATGGGATTTCATTATTATCCACGAATCCGGCCACGAGTGGTTTGCCAATAATATAACCTACAAGGATATGGCGGACATGTGGGTGCATGAGGGGTTCACTAACTATTCAGAAAATCTCTATACCGAATACTATTTTGGAAAGGAGGCCGGAGCGGATTACGTGATTGGAACCCGGGGCAAAATTCAGAATAACAGGCCCGTGGTTGGTGTATACAACGTGAACCATGCAGGCTCGGGGGATATGTATCCGAAGGGTGGCAACATGCTGCATACTATTCGGCAGATCGTAAACGATGATGCGAAGTGGCGAAAGATCCTGCGGGATATGAATAAGACGTTTTATCATCAGACGGTGGACGGCGCACAGATCGAAGCGTTCCTGTCAAAGAACGCCGGGCGCAATCTGCAGAAAGTGTTTGACCAGTACCTTCGCGACGTCCGCGTTCCGAAACTTGAATACAATCTGTTACGGGGAAAACTTAGCTTCCGGTGGACCAACTGCGTGGAGGGCTTCGACATGCCAATAAAGATTGCCATCCAAGGTAAGGGGACGCGGTTTATTTATCCGGAACCTTCCTGGAAGAGCCTCAAAATTAAAGCGGACAGCATTGAAATAGATCGAAATTTTTACGTGGAGGTCTCAAAAACAACCCTCTGATTATTCATGGCACGGGTTTTTAGCCCTTGGCAGATATTTCTAAACCATGCCTGTCAAATACATTCTGCCCATCCTTCTGCTCTGTTCAGCCTGCTATACCGGAAAAATCGATTGCCCCAAGCCGAAAGATGTTAAGCTTAAAAAGAGCAATATCAAACGCTCGAACCAGTCCGCCGCGGCTCGTTGGGTAAAGGCCGCTAATAGTCCTGAGACGCGAACCTACCGCACAAACCATTATCACTATTATACACACACGTCAAAGGAGTCTTCGCTGCGCGTTGTGAATAACCTTAGTATCGAGGACTGGGACTGCCCGAAGCCAGGTACCCGGAAATATATGCCGAAACAGGTGCAGGAGAATATTGCCGCCAACATGGCCAGGATCAACGACCAACTGGTCGATCAGGCCGATTCATCGCGAACGGTTTCGAAGGTGGTATTGTTCGATGACAGACTCCTGACACATACCGTCCAGCCGGCCCCGAAATAGCGCCACCCTTAACTATTTGTTTTTTTGGTCGACCTAAAATCCTACCTTTTGTTACAATTATGCGGTGAACGCACGATAATAATCATGCATTAAAAGGCGTTTCACCTGGGTACCCGACATTCGATTATCGTTCATAAAAAAGGGAGCAGCATGACGAATAAAATCTGTTTTCTCGCGCTTCTGATATGCATGGCCTGCCAGTCGGGGATTATTCCCTGTCCAACGGTGAAAACAGCCAAGGCACGTAAAAGCACTGTCCATAAGCGGTTCCTGGAATCGTCATCCACGCTGTCGGCGCGTGCGAACAGCACGGCCGATGAAGAGAAGGATCGCGCCGCGACGCAACGTGTAAAATCCGCTAAAACAAGCGACGTCAAAACGATTCAACATGTCTCCGTGGAGGAGTGGGATTGTCCCAAACCCGGTAAACGAAAGTACATGCCGAAAGCGGTGAAGGAGAATATCCGTAAGAATCTCAATAAAATTAACGCCGATGAAGGAAACCAGTCCGATTCAACCGTCCTAAAAGGTAACCGCTACCGGCGATAAAATCAGAATTTCGGCATAGGCGGTCGCCCCCTTACCATGGCCCGCCCGTTGTAAACAGGTATTGCAAGCTAAAAAGCGCCATTTTTGTTGCATTCCTATTAATTAAATCGGCGTCTCACGGACGTAAGATTGTGTCAGAAAACTCCAGCACACGAAAAGGGCGCATCGCTACATTTACGGTAAGTAAGCCGGGATTTTAACGCCCTGCTTCCGCCAATTCAAATTAAATTGTATGGACATTAACAGCCGGTTTCGTTTTAATTTGCTCTTCATCCTTTTCTTTGTCGCCATCGGGATGATGTCAATGATCGCTTCATTGTTTTAGACCTTCCTACGACACAAGCGGCCGGGAATATTGTGTCCACAATACTCCACAATGGCCTGTATCTTCCTTTAAATAAGCTTTTGTTTCGACTTTTCTCCCGCGTGTCCTGCTGGCACCGAAGTCTATACATTATCGTAAAGTGATAATGATGGAAACCGGTAAAAAAGTGAACAGCGCCGAATGGGTAATTGAAGCCATAACCTGGATGACGCTCGCGGTGCTGTTTCTGTATTTATAGCGTTGGCAGATCTTGCATCGGCCTGCCACGCGCAGGACCCACGCATGTGTTCGGAACTTTAAACTTTGAATTTCAAATCTCATGAAACTATCTACAGCAGTAGGGGGGTTGGCAGGGGCTGCTGCACTCACCATTATTAACCAGGGCGTAAGCCAGATTGATAAGGAAGCACCGCGACTTGACCTGTTGGGCATGAACGCCGTGGCAAAAGTTGCAAAGCCCCGCATGTCGTTGTCGGATAACAAATTCTTTCCGCTGGCGCTGGGTGGCGACCTGATCAGCAACTCATTGTATTACGCGATGGCAAAAGGTAACACGCCGCAGCAGACGTTACTTCGGGGAGCGCTTCTTGGCCTGGCGGCCGGTATCAGCGCATTGGTACTCCCGCAGCGCATGGGGTTGAATGCGTCGTTGGTGAACAGGACTACCAAAACCAAAGTAATGACCGTTGCCTGGTATATTATCGGAGGACTTGTCGCTGCGTCCGCCATCAACCTACTTGAAAGCAAAAAAACAACTGCCGCACACGGTTGAACGGCGCCTTGAGATGGCTTTGGCGCTCGTGGTCACTTTCCGGTTATGCAAAGCCGGTTTCTGTTAATTTTTTGAGGTGATTTTTGCGTAATTTCGCGCATGGACATTCTCAAAATATTCAAGACCGATCATGAAGGTATCCGTCGAAGCCATGTCAAGAATCTCATCTCTGTTGCCATGGCCGATGGTCATCTGGATGGAGACGAGTGGGCGTTACTCGTTATTATTGCGAAGCGCCTGGACATGAGTGAGGAAGAGATCGTCAGAATAAAAGATAACCGGGATGCCATCAACTTCGTGCCCCCGAAAAGTTACGACGAGAAAATCCAACAGATCAAAGACCTGGTTGCCGTGATGACGATCGATCATCAGATCAACCAGAAAGAACTGGAATTGTGTAAAAAAATTTCACTTAAACTCGACCTCCTTCCGCAGATCGTCGACCAGATCATTGAGCACGGCTAGTAGTCCGGTTTGGGCCTTGGGACTTAGTCCTTAGGCCTTAGGATGATCACAAATGAGCCTCTCCTCCTATTGCTTAAACTTCGGTCAGAGCCAGTAGCAGCCATTAGGCTGAGGCCTCCCGGCGCTTAGCTATTGTCCCAAAAAAAGCCACTCAACATATTTTGCAAGGCCATCGATATCAGGATACATTGTGGCTGAATTGATACCGTAGTGATGAAGCCGTTTTTTGCATTCACGGAAACACTCGCTCTGCACCTTTATTTTGAAAAGTCGTTTGCTGTAGTTTTCATTCTTTTCGAACGCCATAAAGCGGTCATCCGAACCCTGCTGGTGCACGGTAAACCAACCGAACTGAGCGGATATTCGCTTCGTGATGTGGTTTGGTTTGAAGACTTTAGTCCCGCCAACTTTAAAAGGATCTTTATTTTCAGTGGAATTAATGATGTCTTTCTTCGGAACATTAAATCCCCACACGACACTGTACTCCGTTCCCTTCACCTCCTGTTTTTCGATCATGGAGAACCACAGTGCATTGAGCGGATTTTCCGACCAATCCAATAATCTGGTCGCCATCCCATGGTGCTGCGCCAGCGCCAACCAATCCCACGAGCTTGCAGGGTAATGTTCGATCAGGTGAAGGCTGCGACGTTTAAAATCCTCGAGCATCTCGCGCTCTACTTTTTCAGGCTCTTCCAGGTTGAATCGCGCAAGTTTGGGAAGTAGGGGTTTGTCGTAAGGTTGGCCGCGGTATAAAATGAACTCGTCGGTTGGGATATCAAGAATGATATCCTGGTATTCCCGGAAACTGGTGACATTGAAAGTTTTATAGTGTGATTCCATAGTGACGATAACCCAAAGATTGCAAAAAAATCCGGTTTCTGCGGTGCCGAATATTAGCCGCTGGCATGCTGTTTTAACCGGCACAGCAAACGCAAACATATGGTAAACATCCTCTATAACCTCAACAGTGTGGAGCAATCCTATGGCGAAGCGACGCTCACAACCGTCGTCCAGATCCACGAACGGATAAACAATATGGTGGAATACCTTATCCATCATAACACCGACCTGAATGACTATGAAAAAGAGGAGTTGGCTTTCAGGCTGGACAAACTTGTAAAGCTCAACCAGAAGATCGTTGGCGAACTGGAGAAGCAGGCGGAGACACTGAGCAACATGAGGAAAGAACTAACAGCCAGAACGACGGTATTGTAACATCGAAACTCTTCAACCGTCGGTTACCCACTTCTCGCGGAAGTAATTCCACAAACTTGCAATCTGTACCGACGGGCTGACTGGCGTCCTTAGATGTAATTAATTCTTAATGTGGAGAGACCGGTTGAGCGTCAATAAGTTTTGCGGCCGCGATTTGAAAGAAAAGATTGTACTGCGACCTTAAAGATTGCCAAGGTCTCTGCCAGTCATTGCCGACCACGTGTGTAATACTTTCCTGATCCGGGCAGATTTTATTTCGGAAATGAAGGGCATAAGGATTTTAGCGTCAAGTCTTTTGTAACAAAACAATAAAACTTATGGCAACTGATCTTGAAAATCTGAAAACAAAAGTGGCTAGCTATAATACGGAACACAAAGAAGGTCCCGTAGCGAAGACCATTGAAGAACAAACCGCAAAATTACCATCGGATGTATTTCTGTGGACCGCAGTCGGTGCGATGGCCGGCGCGTTGGTGCTGAAGCTGGCAAAGAAAGATCACCTTTCTTTATTTGTGGGCCAGTGGGTTGCACCTTTCCTTCTCTTCGGCATCTATAACAAGATCGTAAAAGTTGAAGGTCACGACAAAACCGAGATGTAATGGATAAGTTCCGGTTCACGCCGGAACTTATTGTTATCCGCCGGCGGATGCTGTTTGATAAGCGCAGGATTCTCGCTATATTATCTTTCAAACGACGGGTATGCGCTTTCTTCTGTTTTTAATCGCTTCCGTTACACCGGCGGCGGCACAGCTACAACCGACAGCGGGAACCAAAACCGCGTTGCATTTTCCAGCCGTCACAGGTTCATTGTTCGGTGAAAAGCCAGGGTCAGCACTCAATCGTTTGCTGCCGGCAGATCCGCAGCGTTATTACAGGCTATCCTCCCCGTTACTTTCGCAACGGGCGCATCATGATTACGTCGGTTCATCCGGCGGCTATTGGACAGGTTACATCACCACACAGTCCCTCAACCAGGGCGCCGTCGGGACATTTTATTTTTGGGACGTGCAGGGAAACCTGCGTGAATCGCGTTCCTTCGTCCAGATCAAAAGAAAAAATAAGAGTTTCTTCAAACTGGTTGTTCCGAGACGCTAAGATCGACAACCGGCCAACGGCAATGTTTCCTGATCGGCCATGCAGGATCACGTTTTGATCATCCGTTTCTTTATCGCCACCGTGCCGGGCATTGTTTTATAGACGAATGCGACCGGTAATCTCTTTTTTGTGATTTACCGTTGAAAGAGAACACCCTCGCCATTATCTTACTTTTTTTGAGACTTGTGAAAAAGGATATCCGATCAATACTAAAGCTTTTAGGGGCACGGTTAGTACAAGCATATCAAACGCTATTACCCCTGGTGCGGAAGCTGCTGGAAGCGCTGAAGCTATTGTATCGCCGCATGGTGCAGTATTTCAAAACGCATCCCACGGCCCGGCGATGGTCACTGGTACTTAATGTTGTACTGGGTCCGCTGGTGATTCTCTTGCTGGTGGTATGGATCGAGATACCGGGACGCGATGAGCTGCGAAATATTCAAAATCACGAAGCGTCGGAGGTCTATAGCGCTGACAGTGTTTTACTGGGACGGTTCTATATCCAGGACAGGACCCTAGTAGCTTATGAGGATATCGCGCCCGTGGTAGAGGATGCGCTCATCGCGACCGAAGATGTGCGTTTCTATGAGCATGCAGGTATCGATTATCTGAGCCTTGGCAGGGTATTAATAAAATCTATTTTTTTACAGGAAGAGTCGGCCGGGGGTGGCAGCACCCTGTCGCAGCAACTGTCAAAAAATCTTTATCCGAGGAAGCGTTACTGGATGTTGTCGATGGTCATTAACAAACTCCGTGAGGCGATCACGGCACAGCGTCTTGAGAACATTTATTCAAAGGAAGAACTGATTACCCTGTACCTCAACACTGTTCCTTTTGGCGATGGCGCGTTCGGCATTCAAGCCGCGGCAAAACGGTTCTACAATACGACGGCCAAGGCACTGACGCCAGACCAGGCGGCTGTACTGATCGGAATGCTGAAGGCGACGCACAGCTATAACCCCAGACTGTTTCCGGAACGCGCCCTGGAGCGGCGGAATGTGGTACTCGGGCAGATGGAAAAATACGGGTTCATTTCACAGGCCCTGTCGGACTCCGTTCAGGCACTTCCATTGGATCTTAATTATAGCCGGATCTCATTTCACCAGGGATTGGCACCGTATTTCCGCGAGTTCGTAAAGGCCGAATTGTTAGCATGGTGTAAAAAGCATAAGAAAGAGGATGGTGAGTCATATAACATCTATACCGACGGTTTAAAGGTGTATACGACGCTTGACTCAAGGTTGCAGCGGTACGCAGAGCAGGCCGTTACCCAGCAGATGAAAGAGGTGCAAAAGCAATTTTTCGATCATTGGGGAAAGGAAAAGCCATGGAAGGGAAATGACCGGGTGGTTCATGATGCCATCGCCCGTTCTCCCCGCTACCAGGGGCTTGCCGAACAGGGAATGTCGCACGACGAGATACTGGACAGCCTGAGAAAACCGGTAACGTTACGGCTATTCACATGGGACGGCGAAAAGGAGGTGGTGATGAGTCCGATCGATTCCATCATTCATCATATCGCGTATCTGAACGCCGGCTTCCTGGCCATCGAACCACAAACCGGCAAAGTGAAGGCCTGGGTTGGCGGCATTGACCACGATTTTTTTCAATATGATCATGTGCGAACCTCAACCAAGCGCCAGGTCGGATCGATTTTCAAACCCATCGTCTACGCGATGGCTATTGAACGCGGTACCTCACCTTGCGAATTCGTGTCTGCCGAACGCCAGACTTACATCGATGAGGAAGGGGAGGAGTGGACCCCGCGCAATATGCAGAACGACTACCAGGTCAGGTACTCTATGCGTGGAGCGTTGGCATACTCCGTGAACACCGTCGCTGTCAAGATGATACAAAGGGCAGGTGTATCGAATACGGTTCAGCTGGCACGGAGCATGGGAATTCTTGCGGAAATGCCTAACGTCCCTTCTATTGCTCTCGGATCATCGTCGGTTTCACTGATGGAGATGACAACGGCTTTCGCATGCCTGGCCAACGAAGGCGTCGCAACAGAAAGCCATTACATTCATGAAATCCGCGACCGTCAGGGAAAAGTCCTTGCAGGTTTTGGAACACACGCCCAGCCAAAGCGCGCGCTGTCTAAAGAAACGGCGTTGCTGGTCAGGCAGATGTTGCAAACGGTGGTGCACGAGGGAACGGCGTCGCGATTGCGGTGGCGGTATGGCATCTATAATGATGTGGCCGGCAAGACTGGAACGACACAGGCCAATGCAGACGGGTGGTTCATGGCGATGACACCATGCCTTGTCGTAGGCACGTGGGTTGGTGCGGATGATCCGAGGATCCATTTCCGGACGACAGATCTTGGCCAGGGTTCCAATACAGCCTTGCCAATGTTTGCGTATTTCATGAAGCAGGTCAATGCCGACACGGCGTTTAAGGCGTTGTCGAAAGCTTCTTTCACACCACTGCCAAAAGCGCTGCGGCAAAAGCTGACGTGCGACCTGTATGAGCTGGATGAGAGCCTGCTCCATGAAATCAGCAGGACCCTCAAACAACAGGATTCATTACAACAAGCGGATACCCTTGCTGCACCGCGCCGGGAATCGTTTCTCGAGAAGTTATACAAGCGAAAAATGAGAGTGCTTGAGGCCAGTCTTCCGCGCGATACTGCCGCGGTAAACACGCTGGAAGAACTTTAATAGCTGGTCATGGCTGACAAGGTCCGTGAAAAATTCCTTTGAATGAAAAAATGGTGGATAGGATGTTCGGGATTTCACTATAAAGGATGGCGTGATAAGTTTTATCCACCGGGACTACCCCAGCGCCAGTGGTTTGAATTCTATTGTGCATCTTTTAACACTGTTGAAATAAACGCTTCGTTCTACCGCTTTCCCCGGCTCAAGGATTTGAAAGCATGGTATGATCGCAGTCCGGCGGACTTCCGGTTTACCATTAAAGCGCCAAGACTGATCACACACTTCAAAAAATTTCACAACGCGGGCCGTGAAGCACGCGATTTCTACGCGGTGGTTGGGGAAGCGCTGGAGGACAAGTTGGGCAGCGTGCTTTTTCAGTTGCATCCGCGCATTGAATACAGCGATGAAAACCTTGACCGGATTCTTGAAACGCTGGACACCTCATTTTTGAACGTGCTTGAATGCAGGCATCCGAGTTGGTGGCAGCCCAAAGTGTTGAAGAAACTGCGTGCTCATAAGACCGTTTTTTCCGGGATAAGTTATCCCGAACTTCCCGATGAGGTGATCAAGACCAGTCCCACCGTCTACTATCGTTTCCACGGGGTACCCGAACTTTATCGCTCTGCTTACCGGAAATCGCAACTCCAGTCGGTTTGCCGGGACATCAAGGCGCTCAGGGGTGTAACGGACGTGTACATATATTTCAACAACGATATTGATGTTGCCGCTGTGTCGAATGCGAAGACATTGCAAATGCTCGTAACATAAAAAAACCGGCGCCTTTCTGACGCCGGATTTCTCAACCAAGAAACTAAACTATGAAAACCTGTTATATCAATGCGGAGACGGGCGCAATGTATTTCTCATTAGCATCGCTTTCAGACGCGCGCTCCGGTTTCAGCGCCTGAGCTATGAGCAGCGGCTGAAATGTATAATCATTTTCTTTCTGATTTACTTCTGTCGGATCTGCTGAAGCCGTGGAAGTTTGCACCTTAAGGTAGACGGTATCGTCCGCTTTGGCGCCTTTGTTGTCCTTGACCTCAATGACGAATACATACGTTCCGGCCACGGCATTACTCACTTTCAGGGTCCTGGATGTTGTGCCGCTCATGGCGATGGCACCCCCGCCGATCTTGATCCATCGGTAAGAGGCAATACTACCATCCGGGTCACTTGCGTTGGCTGTAAATGATGCCGAACGGGTAGGGATAGTAATGTATTTCTTTGCGCCGCCTTCTACAACCGGGGGCTTGTTCGATGCGATGGTGCTCGTTTTAACGGTAAGCTTGACATCGTCAGTACCCTGAAGGCCGTTGTTGTCCGTTACGGTTACGCGGAATACAAAAGTACCTGCTTTAGCATTGGATACGGACAGTGTTCGCGTACTCATATTCGACGTCCTTGCGGACGGTCCGGAAATCTTTGTCCACTTGTAGGATTTGATAGTGCCATCGCTGTCGCTTCCGGTGGCAGTGAAGGATGTGGAAGCGGTCGGCAATGTAATGGTCTTGTCGGCGCCGGCATTCACGACAGGCG
>DASPJC010000522.1:0-3044 GCA_035628815.1 Ohtaekwangia sp.
TGAGATAATCAACAAACGGACGCGCCAGGTAGAAATTGGCGGCTTCGGTACTGGTAAGCCAGATGCCTATGTCGTTCTGGTAGGTAGATACATGGCGGATAACGGCATTGTCGGCATTCGACTCCATTAATCCTCCGGCTACGGCAACATCGACATAATCGTTAGCCGTTTGCGGGTCTACTTCTGTCAACCGCATGGCTGCACGCAGAAGGAGTGAATAACCGAACTTTTTCCATTGATCGATATTGCCCTTATACATGATGTCAGCCGTTTCGATGGTCAAGTCAGCATCCAACGCAGCTGATGCGGTTTCGAGCTCATCCAGGATTGACATGTAAATCGATTCCTGTGTGTCATATTTGGGCGTAACATTGCCGCTGAGAAAACCTGTACCGGCATCGGTATAAGGAACATCACCATAGGTATCGGTTAACACCATGATCGCGTAAGCGCGCCATATTCTTGCCATGTTATACAGGTTGGATCGCGCCGGATCGTCCTGCGTTGCGTCGATCACATCGACGACACTTTTCATCACGTCGCGGTAATACCGTTGCCAGGTGACCTGCGTAACACTCCGGTTATCCTGGTTATAATTTCCGCCGGAAACAACGCCGCTGTTAGGCGTGACCATCTGTTGAACAATGGCAAGCTCATACACGAGTGTTTGTTGCGGGAACGACGTACGGATCATTGCGTTGTTAAACAGGTATGCCGGATTAATGGCGATAACCCCTGTTTTACTGGTATTGATCTCATCGAAGCCGGCATCACAACCGGCGAGTAAGTACAATACCAGAACAAATATTGAGATTTTTGTTTTTTTCATGTTCGTGTGATTAGAATTTTACATTCAGGTTGAAGCCAATGTTTCTTGTTGTAGGGATACCCGTTGCTTCAAGGCCGATCAGGCTATCAGACGAGAAACCAAAACTTTCCGGATCAATGTTATCGACCGATTTTTTCAGCAGTAACACGTTATTGGCGACAGCGCTGATGCGCAGCGATTTAATGAAAAGGCTTTTGGGCAGAAATTTTGTGAAATCATAACCAAGCGTGAGTTGACGCAGTTTCCAGAAGCCGGCATCATAAACAAATTCTTCGACAATGCGACTGGTACGGACCTCCGAATAATAGGGTTGGATCTGCGCAGGCGTTTCATTAACACCTCCGTCGGGATTGACACCGTCTCCGATGACAAAGCCTTCTTCACGTCCTACCAGCGTTGACTTATGGAGTCCGTGTCGGTACGCATTATAGTTGGTCAGCGAGATCATTTTGTGCCCCAGTTTGAAGTCCACCAGGACGGAGAACTGAATACCTTTGTATTCAAAGCTGCTGCCAATACCGCCGACCAGCGTCGGGATGGCGCTGCCGAAACTGATCGGCGTTGCAGAACGCATGGGTAATCCACTTGTTTCATTAAAGACCTGTCTGCCCTGTTCATCACGGAGGTAGCCATATCCATACAACTGCCCCAGCGGCTCACCGACAACCTGGCGTAATTCGCCGTCGTACAACCCCGTGCCTACTGTTACACTCCCGGTGGAAGAAGCGCTTCCGAGGTTCAGAACTTCTGTCTTATTGTGGGCACCATTCACGGTCAATTCCCAGCGGAAGTCAGGCGTTTGAACCGGTACGCCGGTTACCAGTAATTCAAGTCCATTGTTCCGGCTCTCACCGACGTTGATCAGGCGGCTGATATACCCTGCGCCGTCAGACACCTGTACATTGAGGATCTGATCCACTGTGGTTTTGGAATAATAAGCGGCATCGAAACTTAACCGGTCCTGGAACATGCGCATCGCAATACCGAACTCCACTTCCTTCACCCGCATCGGTTTCAGGTTGGGATTAGGAATGGTCGTCGAGGGAATGGTCGCAACAGGTTGTGGGCTTCCATCCGGCGCGGGAAAGAAGTTGGCATTTACGCCATAGAACAGGTTGTTTGAATAGGGACCGATATCGGAATCGCTTCCCACCTCGGCATAAGCCGCGCGCACTTTTCCAAAAGTAATCCAGGAGGGGAAACTCTGGAAGGCCTGCGAAAACACAAAGCTACCCGTCACGGACGGATATGGAATGCTCCGCTGGCCGGGGGATAGCGTCGAGAACCAGTCGTTGCGCAACGTTGCGTTCAGGAAAAGGTAATCCTTGTAAGATACTTCCGCGGCACCGTAAAGGGAATTGATCTGCGACTCAAGTAACGTATAAGTCGGATCTTTTACACGGCCATTCATCACGGTATAGAGCCCTCGCACGACAAATTCCTGCACCAGGACGCTATTGAGTTCAGACCTCCGACGCATCTGGTTGCCGCCGAATGTGAGATCGAGGCCTATGTTCCCGAATTTGCGATTGGCGCCAACCAGGAAATCGGCGTTGAGTTCACTGAAACGCCTTGAGTCCTGAACATATTGTCCGTTGACAAAACCGGGCTGTGCGGTTCCGCCGGAAGCCATACCCGTAGGAAAGTTGTAATCCTGGTCGCGGACGTAAAAGTCTTGTCCGACCCGGCCCTGAATATAAAGCCAGTCCGTAATATCGTAGCGGGTTGTAATGTTGCCGAAGAAGCGATTGCGCTTAATATTTTCAAACCGGTCGTACACAGAAAAATACGGGTTGGTCCGGTTGGTGAACCGGCTGTAGGCATATTCATTTCCCTGATCGTTGTGGCGTTTTGCTTTCAGCAGATCCAGCGGCATCGAGTTTGAAAGTGTGAAGATCGTGGTAGGCGTGCTGAGATCCTGATCACCGATTACAGGAGGATTGTGGTTGTCCTCCCGTGAGTAACTGATGTTTCCGGATACTTTTAGTTTTTTTGAAATGTCCTGAACGAACCCGAGATTAATTGTTTTCCGATCAAAGCCGGAGTTCGGTACAATGCTGGTGGTCGTCATGTTGGAGAAGGAAAGATTAAATCCTCCTTTTTCGCCCCCGGATGAAACCGAAACAGTGTTTGTCCAGCTGTTCCCGTTGCGATAGAATTTTTTGATACGGTCTTTAACCGGTGCATAAGGTACTTCCACGCCATCGAAAAGAAT
>DASPJC010000523.1:0-4092 GCA_035628815.1 Ohtaekwangia sp.
GAGAGTGAAATTAGCTCAAAATACAGGATATCAGAGTCCCTTGAAAAAATAATTAAAAATTGAATGCATCGATTGCGAGGTTATCTAAGGGCGTACGAGGGAATAGATAATTTCTTATTGTGTGTGACTGCAAATGGGCAACTACAGTTAATAAGCCCCTGCCAGGATCGTCCCGATAGCCATCGGAAGCGGCCGGTTACCCTCAATGCACTTCAACTGATGACCCCGAAAAAGAAACACCGCGCCAAAGCGCGGTGTTTCTTTTTGAGCCCCCTGCCGGGATCGAACCAGCGACCTACTGATTACAAGTCAGTTGCTCTACCAGCTGAGCTAAGGAGGCCTGTCTGCGGGTTAAGCAGACGTTTATGAGGCTGCAAAAATAAGCCAAGAATGCGTTTTCGCAAAGAATCCGGGGAATTCGTAAGAATAATTTTAATCAGGCCGTTCTCAGCATTTTCAGCTGGTCTTTCAGCTGTTTCAGGTGATCGGTGGCGGTTTTGATCTTGTCATTGAACTCGGCACGCACGCCATCGGCATTTTGTGACCGGGAGAAGAACTCCAGGTTATTCTTCCACAGGGCGATGTCGTTCTCCATTTTCGTGATCTTCTTGCGAATGGCCTGCTCCTTCTGGTAGATCTTCCGGTCGGCCATCGGATCGTTCCGAAGGTCGCTGATCTGGTTTTCCAGCAGCAGTTTGCTCTTGTCATCTTCCGAAAAACCGGGAATGGCGGCCACAAACTTATCCACGGCCTCGTGGTACCGGTTCCGGATGGCATTTATGTCCTTCCGGGGCACAAAACCAATTGCATTGAACTGATCCTGCAACTCCCGAAGTAATTCAGCCGTCGCGGTCTGGTTGGCCGCATGCGTTTCCAGTGCCGTACAGAGCTCCTGTTTAGCCTTCAGGTTCTCTTCCTGCTCATTTTCGACCTTGCCGTGCTGCAGCCTGCGCTGTTCGAAGAAGTAGTCACAGGCTTCCTTGAATTCCTTAAAGATCTTTTCGCGGTATTTCTCCGGCACAGGGCCGATATCCTTCCACTTCAGCTGCAATGTCTTCAGGTCGTTGGATGTTTTCTCCCAGTCCTGGCTTTGTTTCAGCTCCAGCGCCTTTTGGATCAGCTCGTTTTTGGCCTGTAAATTCTTCTCCCGTTCTTCGTCCAGTTTTTTGAAGAAGGTATTCTTGTTGTTGAAAAATGTTTTGAATGCGGACCAGAATTTCTTATTGATTTCCTTCGCTTTTGCACGGGGCACTCCACCGACCACTTCCCATCGCTTTTGTACCTCCAGGATCTCCTTCGTCTTCTGGTTCCACTCCTTGATGCGGTCGGATTGAAACGTGGCAAAGGGCAACACTTCATCCGTGAGCTTTACCTTTCCATCCAGGTTCACATGAAGCTCCTGCTGAAGTTGCTGTAAGTATTCATCCCGCCGGGCATATACCGCGTCGGACGCAGCCTTGAAACGGTGCCAGACGTTCTCCTTGTCTTCCTTGGGAACCGGACCGATGTGCTTGAACTCATGATGAAGCTCGTTCAGCTCGCGGATCGCTTCCTTGATAACCGGCACTTCGGCCAGTTTTTCCGCACGTGCGCAAAGCTCAAGTTTCGCTTCAAGATTTTTCCTCCGGTCGAGTTCCTTTAACTCGAAATAGATGCTTTGATTATCGTAGAAACGGTCGACGAGCGCGTGGTAATTGGCCCAGAGTACTTTCGCCTGCGGGCCGGGTACGGGACCGATGCTTTTCCATTCCTTCTGCAGTTCCTTGAAGGCGTCGAACTGGTTGCTGGAGTTGTCGCTGTCGGCCAGGGCGCGGATCTTTTCCAGCAGATCTTCCTTGCGTTTAAGATTATCCGACTTGCGCTCTTCCTGTTGTTTGAAATGCTGACCCCGGCGATCGCGGATCAATTTTACATTCGCATCGAATGCGATGTCATTATCGTCGCCCTTGTATTCAAAGTCTTCAGCGGTGCCGCCGTTTTCAATGAAACGCGCGAGTGCTTCCGCCTTTTCTTTTTCACGGATGTCATCGTACACCGGTTTGATCTCCCGAAGGATGGTGTCGACGCGTTTAAAGTTTGTCTCTTTGGAAAGCTCCTTGATCACATTGACCAGCTGCGCCTTCGTGTAATTGCTGTAGTCGACATGCTCTTCTTCGATGCCTTCTTCAACGGACTCGTCGCGCTCGGAAAGATCGATCTCCGACTGTAATGCCTGGCCATGGTTTTCCACCACCCCTGTATCAGGAGTGGGCACCTGCTCTTCTCTTTTTTCTGTTTCCATCTCCATGGTCAGTTTCATTACTACGCGCCTTTAGCGTAAAGTTACTTAAAAAAAAATGCCTAATTCAGCCGCGGATCTACCGGGTAGTTGGAATATACGGAAAACCTTCCACCTAAACCATCCAGGGCTTTTTTCCATATCTCCTCCGGCGCTGTGTCGAACAACAGATCGTCGGTCACATAGTTACAGACAATCCATGAATCTTCCTCCAGCTCGGATGCCAACTGGCCAGGTCCCCACCCACTATAACCCAGGTAAAAACGCAGGTCCTTCGAGGGAAGTTGTGCTGTGTCCAGCTGGCTCATGAGGTTCTCAAAATCTCCTCCCCAGTATATCTCGTCGCGTATGTTAACGGCGTTCTCGATACCGGTATTGCGGTGCAGGAAATGTAAGGTATCCTGTTGTACGGGACCGCCGACAAAGACCACATCCTCGTGGTGCAGGTCTTCCATCACCTCGTTAATCTTGAGAACGGATGGCTTGTTGATCACAAAGCCGAAAGATCCTTCCTCGTTGTGCTCACATAGAAGAACCACCGTGCGCTCAAAGTTGGGATCTGGCAGAAAAGGCTCGGAGATCAGCAGCCTTCCTTTTTCGGGTTTAAGTTGATTCTTATACTTGAAAAACTCCATTTATTTTAACGACTTTAGTGCCCGTTCATCCCTTCCATGGGCTCGTTCCAATACATGAATAAAATACTTCGCCCCCACCTGTGCAAATTTTATTTGTTTATCACCCTTGACGCCATAATGTCCTTATGCAATCCATAACAGACCTCAGAACAGAATATTCGAAGGCATCACTTGATGTCAGCGAAGTCCATGCCGATCCGATGCAACAATTCACGAAATGGTTTGATGAGGCCGTCCGCTCACAAGTGCCTGAACCAAATGCGATGAATCTGGCAACCGTCAATGAAAACGGCCGGCCCTCGGCGAGGATTGTGCTGCTGAAAGGTATTGAGCGCGGTCAGTTCGTTTTCTATACGAACTACCAGAGTACAAAAGGTAGAGAGCTCGAAAAAAATCCGGCGTGCGCGTTAACATTTTTCTGGCCGGAACTCGAGCGACAGGTAAGAATTGAAGGTATTGCCAGCCGGGTAGACGCCGGTGTATCGGAAATCTACTTTCAAAGCCGTCCCCGCAGCTCCCAGATCGGTGCATGGTGCTCGCCGCAAAGCAGCATAATCGAAGGCCGCACCTTGCTGGAAGAGCGGTTCGTACAGATCGACAAAAAATTTTCAGGCGTCAATACGCTTCCCAAACCACATCAATGGGGTGGATTCCAGGTGACGCCACTGCTGATCGAATTCTGGCAGGGACGTCCGAGCCGTCTTCACGACAGGATACAATACACCAAAGTTGATGACGCCTGGAAGATTTACCGGCTCGCGCCTTAACGAAGATCGAACAGTGATTTTACGCCCGGGGTTCTGCGGGTTGTAAACCCTTCGCCATAGCGGACACCAATGCTGTGACCCAGTTCCTGGGCGCGGGATTCCAGCATTTTCATAAAGGCAGGATCGGAAATGTAGGTCTCCGGTTCATTGCTGTCGGGGTTGTGAAACTGCGACCTGAATGCCAGGATCGCTTTCATCTTCGTTTCCCAATGGTCTGATATGTCGACTACAAAATCCGGCTTGGCGGAGTAGCTCTGGATATAATGATATACAACCTCGGGTCGCCAGGCTTCCTGGTCGCGTCCGTCGTCGTCACTCGTTCTGATTTTGGAAAGCCCTGAGAGAAAGCTGGCATCGTAGGCAAGCGATGCCCCTTTACCATGATCGACATGACGATCGTAGACGGCATTGG
>DASPJC010000524.1:0-2131 GCA_035628815.1 Ohtaekwangia sp.
CTTCCCGGCATGACCTGTTGGATCTGGAATTTCCTTGAGCGAACTGAGATCCACCTGCCCGCCATTGCTTAACGAAAGGAGCCGTGTAGCCACATCGTAGTTCAGGAGCTGATTGACTTCCTCATTACCCAGTCCCTTTACCCACGCATTCTCCTTCCAGTAGTAGAAGGATTTTTCATCCACGTCGAAAACCATGAGGCCATCGTCGTCCGGGGACACCGGGTTGATTGAAATGCGTTGGCTTGTTCGGAGTTGGGGAAGTAAAAATCCCTGGTCGCCATCCAACGGGTTGAGGATCAGAATGGCATTGGGACGACTGATAAGATTACCGATAACAACCGATTTCTTATCCTGCGCCTGCGCGCCATGAACAATGGCAAAAGTTGCTGCAATCGATATGCTGATGATCAGGTTTCTCACGAGGGCTCCAGGTCTTGAATTCCGGCAAAAAAGACTTCCAATATAAATAAGGATACCGTCCTTCCAGCCGCCTATTAGGGATAAATTAACAATTATAGGGGAATGGTAACCTTAAAAATCTGGCAAATTTAACATCTTGAAAATCAACTCCTTACGCAAACGCTTTGTTGGCAGCACTTTACATATAAATGGCCTATCAAAGAGATTGGATGCGTCCTGTCCAGACGCCCGACCGCTCGCACCGCAGGTTTAAAAACCTTTCATCGTGTATCGCAGGTGGAAAAGAAAAAATATATTTAACGTTTATTTCACGCTAAACGATGAACAGAAGGTTATTACTCAAACAAATGGCGGTGGCGGCTGCCGGGGCATTACTGCTTCCATCGTGCGTAGCCGATGCGAAAAAGGCTACCGTCGCCCTCAATAACCTGAAGATTACGAGTGACGAAGAGGCACTGCTCGCCCATATCGCCTCCACACTGATTCCAAAAACGGACACACCAGGCGCCCGGGAAGTTGATGCACATTTGTTTACCCTGATCATGGTGGATGACTGCATGGAGAAACCGGAACAGCAAAAATATCTGAAGGGCCTTCGTGACTTCGATCAAGCGACCAGGAACCTCAGCGGGAAATCGTTCTCCCAGGCATCGCCTTCAGAGCGCACGGATATCCTGAAAACGGTGGAAGAACAAAAGGAATCTCTTGATGATGAGATCAAAATTTTCTACTTCACCACCCGCCAGTTCATCATTCAGGGCTATACGTCGTCACAATATTTTCTCACCGATGTAAAACCGTATCAGCTTATTCCAGGTCCCGCGTTCAAAGGATGCGCACCCGTTACTCCTCAACCTGCTTAGCATGGCAAACCTCAATATTGATAACATAAAAACGCGGACGTACGATGCGATCGTCATCGGGTCCGGCATCAGCGGCGGATGGTCTGCGAAAGAATTAACAGAACGCGGCTTAAAAACCCTTGTGCTGGAACGCGGCCGCGATGTGAAACACAACATCGATTATCCCACCACGAACATGATGCCGTGGGAATTCAAACACCGCGGCCAGATCCCGCAGGAAATCAAGGATGCCAACCCCGTCGTGAGCCGCTGTTACGCTTTCCGCGAAGACGCCATGCATTTCTTTGTTCGCGACAACGAGCACCCTTATGTACAGGAAAAACCGTTCGACTGGATCCGCGGATACCAGGTGGGTGGTAAATCCCTTTTGTGGGCGCGGCAAACACAACGTTGGAGCGACTTCGATTTTGAAGGCCCTGCGCGCGATGGTTTCGCCGTCGATTGGCCTATCCGTTACAAGGATATTGCACCGTGGTATAGTCATGTGGAAAAATTCGCGGGCATCTCGGGGAACAAAGATGGACTGCCTGAATTACCGGACGGGGAATTCCTGCCGGCCATCGAAATGACCTGCGTTGAAAAATATTTCAAGGAACAACTGGCCGAGCATTACAAAAACCGGCACGTGATCATCGCGCGTTGTGCACACATCACGCAACCGCAGCAAACCCATCTTGATCAGGGACGCGCACAATGCCAGCACCGTACATTATGCCAGCGCGGTTGCCCGTTCGGCGGATATTTCAGCAGCAATTCATCTACCCTACCGTGGGCAGCCAAGACCGGAAATCTTACGCTTCGGCCGAATTCAGTAGTCCACTCTGTTATATATGATGAAGCCAAGAGTA
>DASPJC010000525.1:0-9702 GCA_035628815.1 Ohtaekwangia sp.
TATCCGCGCGGAGGGTGTGCAAAGGAATGCGACCCTCCTTGTACTGTTCAGTCCTCGCCATATCAGCCCCTGCCAGACGGCCGGACACCTTTACTTTGATACCTTCCGCGCCGACACGCATCGCGGATGCAATAGCCTGCTTCATGGCACGTTTGTACGAAATCCGCGCTTCAATCTGCTGCGCGATCGACTCACCTACCAGTTTGGAATCCAACTCCGGACGCTTGATCTCGAAAATGTTGATCTGTACATCCTTGTTGGTGATCTTCTTTAATTCTTCCTTGATCTTATCGACTTCGCCACCACCTTTGCCGATCACAACACCCGGACGGGCCGTGTGAATCGTGAGTGTGATGCGTTTCAATGTTCTCTCAATAACAACCTTGGCGATACCGCCTTTAGGAATACGCGCCTGCACATAGTCCCGGATTTTCTGGTCTTCCACCAGCTTATCGGAGAAAGTTTTTCCACCGTACCAGTTGGAGTCCCAACCGCGGACGATGCCTAATCGCAGGCTGATCGGATTAATCTTCTGTCCCATTATTCCTTCGTTTCTTTTTCGGTTGTTACTACTTCAGCGCCCGTTTTCTTCAGGCTGTCTACCACCAGGGTAACATGGTTGGAGCGCTTCCGTATCCGGTGTGCTCTTCCCTGGGGTGCGGGCCGCAGGCGTTTCAGTACGCGGCCGCCATCGACCCATATATCTTTCACAAACAGATCCGCTTCTTCAAGCTTGACATCTGTGTGTTTGGCCTCCCATGCGGAGATGGCCGACAACAGCAGCTTCTCAAGTTTGGGAGCGCCGTTCTTCGGCTCATATTTCAGAATGTTCAGTGCCTTGCTGACCCGTTCACCACGGATAAGATCGGCAACCAGCCTCATTTTGCGCGGAGAGGTCGGAGCATTCTTCAACTTCGCAACGGAAGGTCCCGTTTTGGCGGCTTCCTTGCGGGCGTCGCGGCGCTCACGCTTTAATACCGATCGTTTTACTTTTTTCGCTGTAGCTTCCATGTTTACTAAGCGTTATCTTTTTTGTTACCTGAGTGACCACGGAAAGTGCGGGTAGCAGCAAACTCACCGAGCTTGTGGCCTACCATATTTTCCGTCACGTACACGGGAATGAACTTGTTCCCGTTGTGCACGGCGAATGTGTGGCCGATTAATTCCGGAACCACGGTTGATCTTCTGGACCATGTCTTGATGACAGACTTTTTGCCGACCTTCTCCAGGCCTTCTACTTTCTTGAGAAGACGGAAGTCGCAATACGGCCCTTTTTTAATGGAACGTCCCATTATTTTTTCCTCCTGGATATGATTAGGTTATCTGAATACTTCTTCGGACGACGGGTCTTCTTACCTTTTGTATAAAGACCTGTGCGTGACCTGGGGTGACCACCTGATGCACGACCTTCACCACCACCCATCGGGTGATCGACAGGGTTCATGGCAACGGGCCGTGTTCTCGGACGAATACCTCTCCAACGGCTGCGTCCCGCCTTACCAACACTTTCGTTCATGTGATCGGCATTCGATGTCGCGCCAACAGTCGCCATGCAAACATCCTGTACGTTGCGCATTTCGCCGGAAGGCATTTTCAATGTTGCCAACCCGTTTTCGCGTGCAAGCAACTGAACAAAACAACCTGCTGAACGTGCAATTGCACCGCCTTTGCCAGGTTTCATTTCTACGTTATGGACGATCGTACCCAACGGGATCTTCGCCAGCGGCAGTGCGTTGCCTACTTCAGGTGCCACATCCGGACCAGCGATCAGTTGCTGACCGACCTTCAGTCCTTCGGGTGCGATAATATAAGCCTTCGCGCCGTCGACATAATATAAAAGAGCGATACGTGCGGAACGGGTAGGATCGTATTCGATCGACTTCCCCGTAGCCGGGATACCGGTCTTATTTCGTTTAAAGTCGATCTCCCTGATCTTTTGCTTATGACCACCGCCGATGTAACGCATCGTCATGCGGCCTTTGCTATTCCGTCCACCGGATTTCTTAACGGTAGTAACCAGCGACTTCTCGGGTTTCGATGCCGTAATGTCATCGAACGAAGGAGCGAGTCTGTGTCGCGTGCCTGCGGTTACCGGTTTTAATTTCTTCAACGCCATTGCTCAGATATTATACGTTGCTATAAAAATCAATTACTTCACCTTGTGCCAGTGTGACAATGGCTTTCTTGTAGGAGGGCCTGCGACCTGCCAGAACACCGGTTTTCGTGTAACGGGTCTTGTACTTTCCCATCACGTTCATGGTGTTGACCTTCTCAACGTTAACACCATATTGCTTTTCCACGGCCTGCTTAATCTCCACCTTGTTGGCATCCGAATCGACAATGAAGCCGTACTTGCCTTTTTCGTTCAGAGAAGAAACTTTCTCTGTAACCAATGGTCTCTTCAGGATACTCATGATGCTTTATTTAATAAGGTCTCAACTTTATTAATAGCGCTCTCCACGAAGATCACGTTGTCAGCATTCATCAGGTCATAGGTATTAACCTTGTCGAACGTGGTGATTTTGGCGCGTGGAACGTTTCTTCCGGATAACACAATGTTCTTGTTGCTTTCGGGAAGGATGAGGAGCGTTTTTTTATCGGACAATGAAAGTGCGCTCAGCAGGGAGAGATATTGCTTTGTCTTCGGAGATTCAAAATTGAAATCCTCCAGTACAGCGATTGAATTGTCTTTTGCCTTATACGATAAAGCCGACTTGCGGGCCAGGTCCTTTACCTTCTTGTTCAGCTTGAAAGAATAGTCGCGGGGCGTCGGTCCGAAGATCCGTCCACCACCCTTGAACTGGGGGTTCTTGATGTTACCCGCACGGGCACCACCGGTTCCCTTTTGCTTCTTGATCTTCTTGGAAGATCCCGAGATCTCATTGCGCTGCTTCGATTTATGCGTACCCTGACGTTGATTTGCCAGGTAGCTTTTCACATCGAGATAGATCGCGTGGTCATTCGGCTCAATGCCAAATACGTCATCGGCAAGATTCACTTTCTTGCTGGTTGCTTCACCACTATATTTTAATACTGCTACTTCCATTATTTCTGAAGGATTACAGTTGAATTCTTAGCCCCTGGAATTGAACCGCTGATCACGATAAGATTCTGTTCAGGCATGATTTTAACCACCTGGAGGTTGGTCAGTTTTACACGGGCGTTACCCATGCGACCGGCGAGACGCTTTCCTTTTGGTACACGGGAAGCAAAAGATGCGTTACCCATGGAACCAGGAGCGCGAAGCCTGTTGTGCTGACCGTGCGTTGCTTCACCGACCCCGGCAAAGTTGTGGCGTTTTACAACACCTTGAAAACCACGGCCTTTGGAAGTACCGATGGCGTCCAGAAATTCACCTTCCGCAAAAATGTCCTGGATCCGGATCTCTTTTCCAAGCTCGACCAGTCCGTCAAACTCTTTTCTGAAATCGCGAAACTCTACAAGATTTCTTTTGGGGGTCGTGCTGGCTTTTTTGAAATGGCCAAGCGCTGCCTTCGTGGTGTTTTTCTCTTTCTTCTCGCCAAAGGCAAGTTGAACCGCACGGTATCCATCCGTTTCTTCGTTTTTCACCTGCGTTACTACACAGGGTCCGGCTTCGATAACCGTACATGCGATATTCTCACCATTGAGGCCGAATACGCTCGTCATTCCTACTTTTCTTCCTATAATTCCAGGCATGGTTGAAACCTATTTATGCTTGTTTTTCAGGACATTTCTAATTCTTGTCGCAAAAAGGACTGCAAAGATAGGAACTAAAGGATAGTTACCAAATGGGGGTTTCAAAATTTTATGAGAAATGCGCGATTCCGGCTCATCCGGGCGGATCAGGGACCCCGAAGCTACGGCACTGCACCTGGGCAAACAACGTCATTTGGCGAAATCCCTCCAAAATCGCGTATCATTGAAGGAATTTCACATGAAGACTTTTCCGATCCTGTCCTGGGTTTTACTGGCAATGTCACTGCTCATCCTGTTCATTTTGAACCTTTCGCTGGGCAGCGTTAACATTCCCTTTCAGGATATCGTAAGCATTCTGACAGGAACAACCGTTGCCGAGCCATCCTGGACCGCCATTGTATGGGATTTCAGGATGACCAAGGCGCTGACCTGCATTTTGGTGGGCGGCGCACTTTCCATCAGCGGGCTGCAGCTTCAGACACTCTTTCGCAATGCCCTCGTCGGTCCTGACGTCCTCGGACTCAGTTCCGGCGCCAGCCTGGCGGTTTCCATCGTACTACTGAGTCAATCCGCCGGCCTGTCCATTATCGGCAGCACCAGTGCATGGACCGTGGTGATCGCTTCTACAATAGGATGCCTCGGGGTTTTCATGATCATGCTTACGGTCTCCTTCCGGCTTCGCGACAACATCTCGCTGTTGCTGGTCGGTTTAATGGTTGGCGCCGCCACGGCCTCGATTGTCAGCGTACTTCAATACCTCAGCAAGGCGGAAGACCTGCAGGTTTTTATGATCTGGACATTTGGAAGCCTGGGCAGCCTGGACTGGACAGAGATCCGGATCATCACCGGCGTTCTGGTCGCCGGCGGTGCGATTGCCATTGCATCCGTCAAGCCACTGAACGCATGGCTGCTGGGTGAGAACTATGCCCGCAGCATGGGCATTAACGTCACACGGTCCCGCCTGATGATTATTCTGTCTACCAGTATTCTGACCGGCAGTATTACGGCCTTTTGCGGCCCGATCGCATTCGTTGGACTGGCCGTGCCGCACCTCGTCAAACTGATCATCAAAACAAACGATCATAAAGTGCTGATCCCTGCGGTGCTGTTAGGTGGCGCAGCGCTGATGCTTTTCTGCGACATCCTCGCCCAACTTCCCGGCAGTACCCAGGTGTTGCCCATTAATGCCATCACAGCCCTTATCGGAGCACCCATTGTTATCTGGGTGATCATGCGCAACAAAAAGATATCGGTGTAGTGGCCCGAGGTGAGACCATATTGCGCATCAAGAACCTGTCCGTCGGCTATCCGCGCGGCAGGGACCGGAACGCGCTGTTCGAAAACCTCGATCTCGCGCTCCATCGCTCCGAGTTTGTCTGTTTCATGGGGCCCAACGGCATCGGGAAATCTACCCTGTTAAGAACCTTGTGTGGCCTTCATCAGCCTTTCGCGGGTTCCATTGAAATGGATGCAATCGCCCCGGGGCAACCTTTGTCACACGCCATCTCAGTCGTTTTGACCGATCGCATCGAGGCCATGAATATGTCTGCTTACGAGCTGGTCTCCTTCGGCCGCTACCCCTACGTAAACTGGAGCATCAGCCTGGGTGACCGCGACCGGCAGATTATTAATGATGCCATTGATAAAGTGCATATCCGTCATCTCCTGCACAGAAAGGTCTTTGAACTGAGTGACGGCCAGCGCCAGATGGTCATGATCGCAAGGGCCCTGGCACAAGACACGCCCATTATGTTGCTGGATGAGCCCACGGCACATCTTGATCTGAACAACCGGCTCGAAATCATGAAACTGCTGCGGGACCTGGCCCACACCCTCGGCAAGGCGATCGTCGTATCAACCCACGAACTTGATCTCGCGCTGCAAACCGCCGATCATGTGTGGCTGGCCGGTAAAGATAAAGGAATGGTCACGGGTATTCCTGAAGACCTTGTGCTCCAGGGTGCGTTCGATGACATCTTTCAATTCAAAGGATTTGACCTGAGGACCGGCAAGGTCCGCCATGATGCGACCGCGGGTAAAATCATCGCCGTTACAGGTGAGGGCTACGAATATCTCTGGACTAAAAACGCGCTGGAAAGAAACGGCTATCACATCGCAGCAGAGGCAGCAGTAAGGATACAGGTGCAAAGGAGGGACAATACATTGCGCTGGAGTATTCACGATAGAGACTTTCATTCCATCGTCGACCTGCTCGCCTATCTGCGCCTTTCCTGAAGTCGATATTCACTTCAATCGTTTGCGGATCACCTTTGTAATATCTTTCGCAATTCAAATGAAATTGTATTCCATCTCTTTTGTTAGTTTGTGGTCCTTTAGACCATTAGCATGAACATCACGGACAATTTATTTCCCTATAAATTCAATAAGAAATTTTCCAAACCGGTCGCTTATTTCTCCATGGAATTTGCTGTTGATCAGCCGTTAAAGATCTACAGCGGCGGACTGGGCTTTCTTGCCGGTTCGCATCTCCGGAGCGCCTACGAACAGAAACAAAACCTGGTCGGGATCGGCATCCTCTGGAAGAAAGGCTACTACGACCAGGAACGAAATCAGGACCAAACGCTGAAAGTTAGTTTCAGGGATAAGGATTATTCATTCCTGACGGACACCAATATCATCTTCCCGATTACCATTCACGGTGCACGCGTCTATGTCAAGGCATTCCTGTTAAAGCCGGAAGTTTTTAATACCGCTCCCCTCTTCCTCTTAACCACCGACATTCAGGAAAATGATTTCCTCGCCCAGACGATCAGTCACCGGTTATATGACCCGAACGAGACGACACGTATAGCACAATCGATCCTGCTCGGCGTCGGCGGTGCAAAACTGCTGGATGTACTGGAGCATAACACCGAAATCTACCACATGAATGAAGGCCACGCCCTTCCCATGTGTTTTTACCTCTTGGACAAGTACAAGAATCTTGACGAGGTAAAGAAACGTGTGGTTTTCACGACCCATACGCCGGAAAAGGCCGGCAACGAAGAACATAGTATTCCGCTGCTGAACAGCATGAGTTTTTTCAATGGTCTTACACTTAAAGATGTAGATGACCACATTCATCCTGAAAACGGCACCCTGAACTATACACTCTCGGCGCTGCGGATGGCAAAGGTCGCCAATGCCGTTTCACAACTGCATGGCGAAGTTTCCCGGAAAATGTGGGGTGACTACGGCGGCATCTGCGAGATCAAGGCCATTACAAACGCACAGAACAAAACCTACTGGAGCGATCCCGAAATGGATGAGGCGCTGAAAGACAATGACGACAATGCGCTGCTCGCAAGAAAAAAAGATCTGAAGCACAAACTGTTCCGGATGGTCGCCAACCAGACGGGGAAACTGTTCAATGAAAATATTCTGACCATGGTCTGGGCAAGAAGATTCGCAGCTTACAAACGCCCGAATCTCCTGCTGGCCGATTTCAACCGCTTCTTAAAAATCGTACAGAACACGAACTATCCGATACAGATCATCTGGGCAGGCAAACCCTACCCTGAGGACTTCGGTTCCATTAACATCTTTAATGAGATCTTCTGGAAAACGAAAGACCTCCCGAACTGCACCGTGCTGACAGGGTACGAACTCTGGCTGTCGGGCCATCTTAAAAAAGGATCCGACCTCTGGCTGAACAACCCCCGGTTGTACCACGAAGCTTCCGGAACGTCCGGCATGACCGCCGCGATGAACGGTTCTATTAACGTCTCTATCCCCGACGGTTGGGTGCCCGAATTTGCACGGCACGGTAAGAACAGTTTTGTCATTCAACCAGCCAATGACCTGCTGACACCGGAATCGAAAGACAAGATCGAAGCACAAACCTTACTGGATCTCCTCGAAAAAGAAATCATTCCCCTGTACTACGAAAAACCGGAGGAATGGCTGAACATCATGAAAACCAGCATGAAGGACGTGCTTCCTTTTTTCGATTCAGGAAGAATGGCCCAGGAGTATTACGACAAGCTGTACAACCTCTGATCGCTCCGGTACGTCTTCCACCGGTAACGCACTTGCGCCATCACAATTCCTTTGCCGGCTTGCGCCGGTGCTTCCCTTCTGCGTCCTGATTATTTCACGACAAGGGAAAAGCCATGTGAAAGAACACCCGATTTGTAATAACTTTCAGCCAGGCCGGATTTGACCAGGTTTTTTAACGTCGCGCCGGCGCCTGAAATTTAGCGTATGAGGCACATCGTGATCATCGGGAACGGAATCGCCGGAATAACAGCCGCACGCCATATCCGCAAGCGAAGCCATCACCGGATAACCGTCATCTCATCCGAGACGAAATATTTCTTTTCCCGTACGGCACTCATGTACATTTACATGGGACATCTCAAATATGAGAGCACGAAGCCGTATGAAGACGGGTTCTGGAAGAAAAACAACATCACGCTGACAGAAGACCACGTCGAAGGCGTTGTTCCAGAAAAAAAATTATTAAAACTGCGTTCAGGATCTGAATGCGCTTATGACATCCTGATCATTGCCTCGGGATCTATTTCCAATAAGTTTGGTTGGCCGGGACAGGATCTGAAAGGCGTACAGGGACTTTACAGCTACCCCGATCTCCAGCGGATGGAACAGCATACCCGGGCAATCACACACGCCGTTGTGGTGGGCGGAGGATTGATCGGTGTTGAGATGGCTGAAATGTTACACACCAGAAAGATCACCGTCACCATGCTGGTGCGCGAATCTGAATTCTGGAGCAACGTCCTTCCCGCGCAGGAAGCCAGCCTCATTACCCGGCATTTGCGCTCTCATCATATTGATGTCAAGATAAACACGCAGCTGAAAGAAATCTCAGGTGATGAACAGGGACGCGTGAAAGCCATCACAACCGACCAGCATGAGACCATACTTTGTCAGTTCGTTGGACTGACCACCGGTGTATCACCGAATATTTCCTTCCTGGACGGGTCCGGTATTGAAACCCAACGTGGCATCCTGGTCGATGAATTTCTTCAAACGAACATCGCTGACGTGTATGCCATTGGTGATTGCGTTGAACGACGTTATGAACTGCCCGGGAGGAAGACCATCGAACAAGTGTGGTACACCGGCCGTATGATGGGCGAAGTGGTTGCGCAGACGATTTGTGGCGAGCCAACGCAATATGCCCCCGGCCCATGGTTCAACTCGGCAAAATTTTTCGATATCGAATACCAGACGTATGGCAACGTCCCCGGTCAGCCGATGGACAACACCTCCGACTTCTACTGGGAACACGCCGGCGGAAAGAAAGCCATGCACCTCGTGTGGAACAAAACCACCGGTGAATTTCTCGGCATCAATACGTTCGGGATCCGCCTGCGCCACGCATGTTTTGATCAGTGGCTTCGGGAGAAAAGGACCATCCGCTTTGTCATGGATCACCTTCCGGAAGCGAACTTCGACCCCGAGTTTTTCGAACGACATGAGGACGAGATCGTTTTCAAGTTTAACCAGATGACACAATTGCATACAGAAAATATCGTATGATGAAGACATTAAAAATCACAGCGTTTCTGATTTTCATCGCGGGGTTTGCCGGCTTCAACCTGACGTTCTTTTTGGCGACGTACAAACTTACTGACGGTGCTGTAGCACATGCTGTTCCGGACGCGAACCGGAAGAAACTTTTTATGGCAGAAGCCGCACCGTTTTTCGACCAAACGTTTCATTCCAGCTTTGCCTTTGTCTCCATGCTGGATAAAGTATTTGATGCGGTGAACGAAAAGCAACGCGATCGTTATGGGCTCACAGCAGAAGAGCTGGATGAATTGTCCGGTTACTACAGCACACCTTTCAGCACGGCGCTGATCGATTCTGTTTTCCGTACCTCCAACGAGACGGCGGCTTTCAAGAACAAAGCATTAAAAGACTATGGCGGTCATCTCGCAGGCCGCAGGTTTTCGTCGAAAGAAGAATTGTTGTCTGAACTGCAAAGTGTGCGAAAAAATATCGGGCAGTACGGTACCATCAACCAGGTCGGTTTTGACCGGTACGCTGTAAAAGAAC
>DASPJC010000526.1:0-26743 GCA_035628815.1 Ohtaekwangia sp.
GTTATGGCTGGAATCCGGGCAAGCTTCTAAATGACCTTCGAGCGGTCTGCCTTAAAAACAAATAACGCTGGAAGCTAAACTAACCATACCTGGCTATTGAAGCCGCCAGCAACACGAAACGGTTAGAATGTTACCGGTCATCTCAGGCGCCGCGAAAGCCCGAGGAGACAGGCGGGCTTTTTTTCTTTAACCATTTCGTCGGCCAAGTGCGTGGCGTACGTCCGCAAAGGGCCCGCTGTTCCTGCAACGCAATCATCCTGTCGTTTATATTGGTCCCTTTATAAACCCTGTCGCGGGCGATTGTTATCCGGAAATCGTTTGCTCAATCCTCATGCTTCGGGTGTATTTGTATAAAAAAACTTCACCAAAATAATTTGGCCGATTGCATCAACGAGTCCGGTTAGTTTCTTTGACATCCCGTCACTATATTCATCTTCAAACACACAAATGCCTTACGACGAACACCTTGCCGACCGCATCCGCGACGTATTCAAATCGAAGAAAGTTGTCTTCGAAGAAAAAAAAATGATGGGTGGATTATGTTTTATGGTGAACGACAAGATGTGCGTCGGTGTAATGAAAAACGAATTCATGGCACGGGTCGATCCGGCAGCCCTGAAGAAAAAAGGGTGTCACCCGATGGATTTCACCGGCCGCGTTTTAAAAGGCTTCGTGCTTGTCTCGCCAGCAGGGGTTGATGCAGATGACGACCTCGGTTACTGGATGGACCGTTGCCTGGAATTTAACCCGAAGGCAAAAGCGAGTAAAAAGCAGTAGTGACCGGTCACTTCAGGTCCACAACAGAAAGGCGGAATTCGCCGTCCGTAATTTTGCGTTCGATCCTTTCGGGCATAGATGAGAATACCCGGGCGGAGAAAGTTCCTTCCGCCACTTCGTCATTGAGCAGCGTAAATTTCAGGTCTGCATCGTCCTGGAAGTCAAACCAGTCGGCGGGCAGAAATTGTGCCGTATATGACTCTCCATTCTCATCCAATACCACGGTGACGACCTGTGGCATCGTGGCGGCGCCGACCTGAACCGGCGTTTTGAGATTATGATCTACACCCGCTTCGTAGGGCTCATCATTATACAGGAAGATCACTACTGAATTGGCATCGGCGGTGATTGTCAATCCTCCCACCAACTCCGCATGATAAGTCTGCGTATCCTCTGCGTAATGAAAAACGACCTGGGAAAGCATTTTATACTCCTTTTCCACGCCGTCGAGCTTAAAACGGACATAGAAATTACCCTCTGTTTTGTCAGGCCCGACACTATCGCTGTCGGAGCAACCCAGCACCAACACCATTAATCCGAAAACAAAAAAAAGTTTTGTAAAACCGTATCGCATGGCAGTAAATAATAAATTGTAATACATATTGATTCAGTAGTGTCAGTTGTCCCTGGGTGTACTATTTTCCTTGGGGATTTCCCTGATCTTTTCGGCAAGATCCTTTCCCAACTCTTTCCCTACCTTACCGGCCTGCGTGGCGATGCCGGCGATCTTGTTGCCCGCGCCGGCAAACAACTGCTGGAGGCGCTCACCGTCGTCGGTCTTGAAGTCATTTAAAGTCGTGACGGCATTCATCCCGGAGAGATCGAACTGCATGTATGGCGCCTCGGGAAAGCCCATGGATTTTGCGAAGAAGACCACCGGAATTTTCGAACGCATTGTATTGTACCCCTTGACAGCTTCGTTATACCGTTCGCGGCAGCCCTGGATATCGCTCTCGCAGTGTTGAATACTGTCTACCAGCCGGTGATACTGTTCATTGGCTTTCAGGTTCGGGAATTTCTCCGCCATGCCCTGGACCGCAGCCAGCACCGATCCCGATTGCTGATAAGCGCTGGCAAGACTGGCAGCGGATGCCTCCTGCGAAATTCTGAGCTGAACCAGTTGTTCCCCCTGCTGATAGTTCTTGACCACATCGATCAGCTGGTTGATCAGCGTAAGCTTTTTGCTGATCGATACCTGTATATTCGAAGCTTTTTCACGGACATCCTGTCCAAGTTTTTGTAGGCCGTTGTACGACCTTGCGATGAATAAGGCAACCAGGGCTAAAAGAATGAGGAGATACATGACAGTGGTTGTTTAGGTTAATGATCCGACACCGCGCTGCCCGGCGCCCGGTAAAGCACGCGGCACGAAGCGAGTTGCCTGTTTTTCTAATCAAAGGAATGCTTTATCCGGATGCGGATGGATCATATTTATTATCTGCCGGAATGCGCTTATTAAGTGCCGGGAAAAAGTCCATAAGTGCCGGCTTATCCATAAATTTGGGTTAGACCTCCTAAACCGGTCACCCGGATGATCAACAAGTTCTGGCTCCTGATAATTGCATTGATGCCCTTTCCATTACCGGCACAGGAGCTTAAGCTTGACTCGCTGAACCAGGCGCTGGAAGGTCATCCGCAGCCCGATACGATCCGGCTGGCTATTCTTAACGAAATTGCCTATGCTTATTACACCGTTGAGCCTGACAAGGGAATCGCCTTTGCAACGGAGGCCATTGCGCTAGCCCAACAGTTAGACAGGCCCGCGCAACTTGCTTCAGCCTACAACCACAAAGGATCTAATCACTGGGCCAAAGGCGAGGATTCACTGGCATTGGCGGCCTGCGAGGAAGCGTTGAAAATACACCGGCGCCATGGCAATAAGCTCGGCGTGGCAAAGGCCCTGAACAACCTGGCGCTGAATTACTATAACCTGTCGGATTTCAAAAAGGCGCTGGAATATCACGACGAAGCATTGTCAATTTTTACCGCACTGAATTATACGCCCGGCATCATTCATTCATACTCCAATACGGGCGTGGTCTATCTTTCGCTCTCGGACTATCCGAAAGCACTTGAAAATTTTCTTCATGGCGCACGATTCGCGGCGGGTGACAGTCTGCTGCTTGCAAACATACTGCTGAATGTCGGACTCGTCCATAAGAACATGCATGCGTATGACCGATCCCTCGAATATGCTGAAAAAGCCCGCGCCTTGTTTGTCGCATCCGGCCAAAAGCAGGGAGCCGCAAACGCGCTGGGCAACCTTGGAACATTATACAGCGAAACGGGTCGTTACCGGGAAGCACTCCGACATTATCAGGCGGCATTACAACTGAATACGGCCATAGGAAACAACCGCAGAAAAGCCAGCGACCTCGTGAACATGGCCGTGGTCTATCAACACCTCAACAAGTATGATAGCGCGCATGACTACCTCCGGGAAAGCCTGGCATTGTACGAGCAGACACATGACAAGGAGAACACATCCGCCACCATGGTGAAGCTGGCTGAAATTTACCTCGCCGTGCCGTCACTGTTGGATCACCTGTCAGGCGCTTCGGCCGAAAAGAAATTGGTCGGCTATCTGCAGCAGGCATTAACACTGGCAACCGCGTCCGGCTCCCTTCAAAGCCAGCGTATAGCCTGGGAGTCATTGCGTAAAACCTTCGAAAAATACGGCCGTCACGCCAAAGCGTTATATGCGTACAAGCAGCAGGTTGCTTTTACCGATAGTATCTACAATTCCGAAAAAGACAAGGAGCTCGCGCGCCATCAGATCCAGTTCGAATTCGAAAAAAAGGAGGCCAGCCTGAAATCGGAGCACGAAAAAGATATGGCGGTCGCCCAGGCCGAGATCGAACGACAGAAGACGGTGGAAACAGCGATCCTGGCAGGCGGTCTGCTCTTGGTCGTTGCCGGCGTTACAGGTTACATCCTTTACAGAAAGCGGAAGGAAGCCGAAGCAAAAAGGAAGGAAGCGGAATTCAGCGCGCTGATCGCCGACACGGAAATGAAAGCGCTGCGCGCCCAGATGAATCCACATTTTATTTTCAATTCATTGAATGCCATCAGCAATTTTATTGCGGCAAACAAACCTGAGCATGCCGACGACTACCTGACGCGCTTCTCCCGCATTATCCGGATGATCCTCGAAAACTCCGAATACAGGGAAATTACGTTGGCCGAAGACCTGGAGGCCCTGGAACTTTACCTTCAGCTTGAAGCGATGCGTTTGCAGAACCGGTTCAGCTACGAGATCCGCGTCAACGATTCGCTTGATCCCGAGAACACGGTCGTGCCTCCGCTGATGCTTCAACCCTTTGTCGAGAACAGCATCTGGCATGGGATCTCGAAAGTGGATGGTGGAAAGATTATCATCGCGATCAACCCGCAAGACGATAAACTTGTCTGCGTCATTGAAGACAACGGACCGGGAAGAAAAAATGGTTTTACCAAAACTACGCGCCCGGAACCGAAGAAGTCACTTGGCATTGGCATCACGCAATCGCGGATCGACATCCTGAATGAACAGGGAAGATCCGGTGCTACCCTGGCATTTGCCGACCTGCCACAAGGACTCCGCGTCACGGTCACCTTACCCCTGCTTCAAAAATTCTGAGACCATGATCAACGCCATTATCATCGACGACGAAGAACATTGCATTGAAAGGCTGAGCCGTTTACTGGCAGTACATTGCGCCGACAGGGTAAAGGTATCGGGGGCATACCGGACTGTTCCGGAGGGTGAAGCCGCCGTGAAAAACAAAACACCTGACCTGATATTCCTGGATATCCAACTTCACGATAAAACCGGCTTCGATCTGCTGGAAAAAATCGACGTCACACAAACACGTATCATTTTCACCACGGCGTTCGAACAATACGCCATTGCCGCCTTTAAATTCAGCGCCATTGACTATCTCCTGAAGCCTGTTTCGAAAGAAGAGCTGATGGCCAGCGTCGAAAAGGCAGAAGAACGCATCGCCCACGAGACTGTAACAAGGAAATATGAAACCCTGCTGCACAACCTAAAAGCCGACAGCGGGATGGGTAAGAAAATATGTCTGCCGACCGTCAACGGATTTGACTTCATCAAAGTCGATGACATTATGCGGTGTGAATCCAACGGTAACTATACTGTGTTTTATCTGAATACTGGGCAAAAGATCATGGTGGCAAAAACGTTGAAGGAATTTGACACCATGTTGAGCAGTCACAATTTTTTCAGGGTACATCACTCCCACCTTGTGAATCTTGCCTACATCAAAAAATACATCAGGGGCAACGGTGGGTATGTGGTGTTAACGGATGACGCCGAAGTGGAAGTATCCACCAGGCGAAAAGAAGCCTTCCTGGCGAGGGTATCGCATTAGCTGCGGCGCGCGATCACGACGATTTTTGTCGGGTGACTGAGTTTATAGTCCGACCGTTGCTGGTCGATCTTGTATTGCTTATTCACGTAGCCCTTTTTATAGGCCTTCACCCGCGCGTCGAACTCCAGCGTATCGCCTTCGTGGATACCAGCATCTTCGAATGCTTTGGAGTAGGTGAACCACACATGATCGGTGACAACCTCATGGCCATCAAGGTCAATCACCTGATGTAAAAGGATGGTATCCTCAGAATATCCTTTATAGTTAACTTTCTTCCCGGTGCGCACAAAAACGGCGCGGAATCTTTTTCGAAGGCCATCGCTTGCAGACAGTTGCTTTCTCACCGGGCAAAAGTAAATGTTTACGTACAGTTTGAAAAAAATAGTGAAGCTTGCTGGATTGATCTCGTCTGGTGTAAAAAGGTATTCTCTTTTTTCAGGTCCGGTGCCAAAGAATGGCGGTGCGATAAGGTGGAAGAGATTGTCACAGTACAGCGCTACGGCGGCTCTCTCTGCGGTACTTTGCGCATCTTAGCGCCTCTGCGTTGAAAAATAAGATGTCAGTCAGTTTAACGTCTGCCTGACTAAAAAAAGGAAGCATACTTTTTTCAGGTTCGGTCATATTTATTTGTGAGCTTTTCTGTTTCAAACGATCAATGACAAAAGCGCAGAGAATGGCCAGGGAGCGAAAAGATTGTCGCGGTACGGAGCCAACTTTCGCCTCGCCTTCCGACCTTTTGGACCGGCGCTGGCATTAAATTTTAGTTGCCAGCCTGTATGAAAAATGACTTCTTTGACAACTTCCGGAAGCAGGTTATAGGCACCAAAAAATTCCGTTTAACCCCCGAAGCAGTTGTTATCCTGGTGCTGGCAATGCTGTCACTGGTCATCACTTTTCTGGACCTTCCCCCACTATTTGACGTGTATTAACAATGCGTGAATATCGGAATGCGTGAATGACTGATGGCCGTGGACGCGCATCCGACATGTCATTTTTTTGCAAATCTTGCCAGCCGCATTTGGAGACCCTGAACGGACAGGGTATATTCGCGCCAAACTTCAGATTTCATGAGCCAATCAAACGACCTCGCGTCACTTAAAAAACTCGCCGCGCAGATCCGCCGGGACATCGTCAGAATGGTGCATTCCTGCCAGTCGGGCCACCCGGGTGGTTCGCTGGGATGTACAGAATTTTTCGTGGCGTTGTATTTCAAGATCATGAAGCACGATCCGAAGTTCAATATGGATGGCGCCGGCGAAGACATGCTATTCCTTTCCAATGGCCACATTTCCCCCATCTGGTACGCAACGCTGGCCCGTGCCGGATACTTTGACGTGAAGGAACTTGCTACTTTCAGGAAGCTCGACTCAAGACTCCAGGGCCACCCCGCCACACACGAGCATCTGCCCGGTATCAGGATCGCTTCCGGCTCACTGGGCCAGGGACTATCAGTCGCGCTCGGTGCGGCGCAGGTCAAGAAACTGAACAACGACGATCGCTTTGTATATGTACTCATGGGCGACGGCGAACAGCAGGAAGGCCAGGTATGGGAAGCTTCCATGTACGCTGCCCATAACAAAATGGACAACGTGATCGCTACCATCGACTATAACGGACAGCAGATTGACGGTCCGGTGGACAAAATCCTTTCTTTGCTTGATCTTAAAGCCAAGTGGGAAGCCTTCGGGTGGATCGTCCAGGAGTTTAATGGCAACAACCTCGAAGAGGTTATCACAGGTCTCGAAAAAGCGCAGCAGCTGGCTAAAAAAGGTAAGCCGGTCATGAATCTCATGCGCACGGATATGGGCTTCGGCGTCGACTTTATGATGGGATCGCACAAATGGCACGGTGTAGCACCGAATGATGAGGAACTGCAAAAAGCCCTTGCCCAACTGGAAGAAACGATCGGCGATTACTGATCCCCGACTAACCAATTATAGGAGATGCCGGAATAATAGCCGGCATTTTTCGTTATTGTAAAGTATGATGACCAAGTGTTCTACTATCACTTCCATGCTGGCGTTCATGCTGCTTTTTACGGGGCACAGCGCAGCCGCCCAAAGCAAGGTCCAGCAAAAAATACCGGAGAAAACGCGGATCCTCTTTTTGCTGGATGGTTCCGGCAGCATGCTGGAGAGTTTTGGCCGGCCGAACCAGACAAAGATGAGCGTGGCGAAAACTATCCTGAATAAAATTGTCGACTCGCTTCAGCAAAACAACAAGCTTGAACTTGCCCTGAGAATTTACGGACACCGCTCGCCGCGGGAGGTCAATAACTGCAAAGACACATGGTTGGAAGTTCCTTTCAAACCGAAAAATCACGCGCAGATCATGGAGAAGATCAACGATATAAAGCCTAAGGGTGTAACGCCCATTACCTACTCCCTGGAGCAGGCGGCGAAAGACTTCCCAAGCAGCCCGGGCTATCGAAATCTGATCATCCTCATCACCGATGGTATTGAGTCCTGCGGCGGGGATGTCTGTGCTACCTCGCGTGAGTTGCAGAAGCGCGGTGTTTTCTTACGGCCTTACATTATCGGGCTGGGTATGCGCGCCGAAAAAGCGCTCGACTGCGCCGGGAAATTTATCAATGCGGACACGCCGGGAAAATTCAATGAAATCCTCAACCAGGCCATCGAGGCATCTTTTGCCACGACAACCGTGAGTGTTGAACTGCTGGATTGGCACAAGGAGCCGCGGGAAACCAATGTCAATGTCACTTTTACCAATAATCTCACCGGACTTGCCATGTATGATTTCATTCATTATCGCGACAGAAATGGCAAGCCGGATTCCGTACAGATAGATCCTGTAATCGATTATGACCTCACCGTTCATACCGTTCCGGCCGTTACGATAAAGAACGTAAGCCTTACGATTGGCAAGCACAATGTGATCAATGTCTCTGTGCCCCAGGGAAATCTTTTGCTGTTGCAGGATGGGCGGCGCAACAACGACCTTCAGGCAGTCGTACGCGAAAAAGGAAAGCACGATATCCTGAATATCAACCGGAGCAATATCCCTTTTCGCTACCTGGCCGGAAAATATGAAGTCGAGACCCTGACGCTTCCCCGGCGAAAATTCGAGATAGAGATCACGCCCGAGAAAACACAGGCGATCACCTTACCTTCCACGGGCGTGGTGAACTTTAACACCATCACAACTGGATATGGCAGCCTGTACGAGATGAAAGCGGATGGATCACAGGAATGGGTTTGCAACCTCAACGATCAGAAGCCGCAGTTCTCCATGAACCTTCTTCCCGGCAATTACAAGGTCGTCTTTCGCGTGAAGAATACTACCGGTAGCAAGTACACGGCTTATAAAACGTTCCAGCTGAAATCCGGTGAAACCCGTTCCGTGAATGTCTTTGATTAGAAGAGCTGCTACCGGCAAGCCGCGCGTTGCGATCTGACGGGATAAATGATTAAAATCGCCGCTCTTTTCTGAAAGCTGATAGCTACAAGTTTCTGCGTGCATGCGGATTTTTAAACGATTGAACGCTCCTCACACAATTACGAAACCGGCTCGATACCGAACGCAAGAGTAGCGGCTGGCTACAGGCTACTCGCTGCAAGCTGGTCTTTAAAAGATTGAAGAAAATCGGCTCAATTGATATCTTTTCTAACGCCAACCTCGGAAGGGGACCATGACGATAAGGTCTTGGATCTTGAATCGTTTTAAGCCAGCAGAAACCACGGCAGCAAAGCGATCAGGAGGGCGAGAAGGATCAGCAGGAGTAATTTCCGGTTGGAACGCTGTTCGTCGGTGGTCGTATTGGAATCTTTGGGCATTTATCAGGGTTTGGTTTTTTTGTTTCTACGGGTCAACAGCATGAAGGTTAACGCGCGTTTGGGGTATATTCCTTGTTTAACAAATCATTAACAGAATGGCCTGCGGGCTGGTTTGATATAAAATATTTTACGACTTTCGCACGGCGTAAGCCGGCCTCCTGATGAAGTCGTTAACAGATCAAGATCACGAACTGAATTGCAAAGGATAATACCATGACCAAATTTACATTTACCGAAAAGAAGGATACCCGTTCGGGTTTTGGCGTCGGACTCCACGAGCTCGGCAAGAAGAATGCTAATGTGGTGGCATTGTGCGCCGACCTTACCGGCTCTCTTAAAATGGACGCATTCAAGAAAGATTTTCCAGAGCGTTTTTTCCAGGTCGGTATTGCCGAAGCAAATATGATGGGACTCGCTGCGGGGATGACCATTGGCGGCAAGATTCCGTTTACGGGAACGTTCGCCAATTTTTCCACCGGGCGGGTTTATGATCAGATCCGTCAGTCTATCGCTTACTCTGACAAAAATGTAAAGATCTGCGCATCCCACGCCGGGCTAACCCTGGGAGAAGACGGAGCAACACACCAGATCCTCGAGGATATCGGTATGATGAAAATGTTGCCGGGCATGACGGTTATTGTACCTTGCGACTATACGCAGACCAAAGCCGCTACAATTGCACTGGGCGATCACGTCGGTCCAGCATACCTTCGCTTTGGCCGTCCCAGCTGGCCGATTTTCATTCCCTCCGACCGTCCCTTTACCATCGGCAAAGCCGATAAGATGATCGACGGCAAGGATGTCACAATTTTTGCGTGTGGTCACATGGTTTGGCAGGCTGTTGAGGCTGAAGCGATACTGGCTGATAAAGGGATCAGTGTCGAACTCATTAACATCCACACCATAAAACCGCTTGATGTTGAAGCCATTCTCACTTCCGTTGCCAAAACAGGCTGCGCCGTTACATGTGAGGAACACCAGATCAATGGCGGACTTGGCGATAGTGTTGCACAGGTATTGTCGCGGTTTAATCCATCACCCATCGAAATGGTTGCTGTCAATGATTCGTTTGGAGAAAGCGGAACACCTACCCAGCTGTTGAAGAAATATGGTCTCGGTCCGGAGAACATCGTTGCTGCCGTAGAAAAAGTGCTGAAAAGAAAATAGCTACGACTCGTTTGAAAGGACTGACGGGGTACTGCCCTTTAAGCGGTTCTATTGGATTGTGAGCGATCCTTCGTTTGCCTGGGCATTGGGCATTGGGACCTGAACATTGGAGAAATTTGGCACCCCAATCTCCTCTTATAAAAAATTTATACTTCGATAAAGTATTTTGAAACCTTAATCGTAATTTTACGATTACATACTTTATGGGGCTAACCAAAACAGAAGGTTTCACGAAAAGCCAGATCGACCTGGCGGCGCTTGCGAAGGCGCTGGGGCATCCTGCACGGATTGCAATTTTACAGTTTCTCGCGCAACGGAAGGCCTGTGTCTGCGGTGATATCGTCGACGAACTTCCGTTGTCTCAATCAACAGTTTCACAGCATCTGAAAGAGCTTAAGGCCATCGGTCTTATCAAAGGCAACATCGACGGGCCGAGTGTCTGCTATTGTATCGATGAAAAAGCCTGGAGTAAGGCAAAGAAAGCGATGGGCGACCTCTTCCAGCATTGCGACCCTGCCAACTGCTGCTAAAAAAATTTGCGCCGACTTATCGCAATATTACGATTATTACCCTAACAACAAACAGAAACGATTATGAACAATGAACCAACTTCCGAAGCCCTTAAAAAACTTGTCCAGGAAAAGTACGGACAAATCGCAGAACAAAGCCGTGAAGAAAATGCTTCAGGCTGTTGTGGCACAAGTTGCGGTTGCGCCACCATCGATGAAGCCATCATGGCGGAAGACTACAATGCGTTAGAAGGATATGTGGCGGACGCGGACCTGGGATTAGGTTGCGGCCTTCCTACTGAGTTCGCCCAGATTAAAGCGGGCGATGTCGTTATTGACCTTGGGTCGGGCGCCGGTAACGATGCCTTTGTCGCACGATCCATCGCCGGTGATCAGGGCAAAATCATTGGTGTCGACTTCACGGAAAAAATGATCGCCAAGGCAAGGGCCAACGCAGAAAAGCTTGGGTTCAATAATGTCGAATTCCGTTATGGTGATGTGGAGAATCTTCCGGTCTCCAATGAGGTCGCCGATGTTGTCGTGAGTAACTGTGTGTTGAACCTCGTCCCGGACAAAGCCCGCGCGTTCACCGAAACTTTCCGTGTACTGAAGCCGGGCGGTCACTTCAGTGTTTCCGATATTGTATTGCAAGGCGATCTGCCACAAGGTTTGCGCGACAGTGCTGAAATGTATGCGGGCTGCGTCTCAGGCGCAATTTCGAAAGAAAGCTATCTGGGTGTGATTGAAGCTGCCGGATTCGTAAACGTCACCGTTCAGAAAGA
Source organism: Ohtaekwangia sp. (assembly GCA_035628815.1). Lineage (GTDB taxonomy): Bacteria > Bacteroidota > Bacteroidia > Cytophagales > Cyclobacteriaceae > Ohtaekwangia. Next base: position 11,403 of record DASPJC010000526.1, read on the forward strand.
GAAACGAATCGCCATACCCGATGAAATACTCGGTACATATCTCAATGATGCAGCACTGGAGGAATATAAAACAGGCAACCGCGGCGTTTACAGCATTACCGTGTATGCCGAAAAACCGGCTTCCCGGACCGAGGATGCGTCTGCATGTTGCGCTCCCGGCTGCTGTGAAAAGTAGCCGGGTCATAAAAACAATGTTTGTATATTTGAATCTTAATGATGTATCACGAACATTGACGGCAGCATGGACCTAACTTATAAAATTATAGACGACCAGGAAAATTTTGAAGCCTTTCGCGCCTTGTTAAGATCATCGGGATTGCCGGCCGATGATCTTAATTTTAAAAAAGATCTGCTGATCGGATATTTTGAAGGTACGGATCTTGTGGGTACCGGAGGTCTTGAAATTTATGATGATTATGCCCTGCTAAGATCGCTGTCGGTGAAGCTCGGAATACGCGGCAGATCGGTAGGCACCACCATTGCCGAGTACCTGATCGACGAAGCGAAAAAGAGGAATCTGAAAGGTATCTATTTGCTGACTGAGACCGCGCACGGTTTTTTTCTCAAGAAGGGTTTCCGCGACATCACGCGCGACCAGATCCCAGCTGCGCTTAAAGCATCCTCTGAATTTTCCCAGGTCTGCCCCCAATCCGCCGCAGCGATGGTACTGGATATCTGAAAATAGCGAGTCACAGGCTGCTGGCCAGAATCTAGATCCAGTCCCACAACCATTTGTTAGTTAAAAAAATCAATTTTCTTCTGCGGGCTGTCGACCAGTACTTTGTTACATTTGCGCTTCCATAATTGCCCATGAAACTGAACAAGTATTTTGTAATCGATTTCGACAGCACCTTTACCAAAGTAGAAGCCTTTGACGTACTCGCCGACATTTCTCTGAACGGTCATCCCGACAAGGAAGTCCGGAAAAACGAGATCATCCAAATCACCAATCAGGGCATGGACGGCTCAATTTCGTTCCGGGAGTCACTGGAACGGAGGCTCAACCTGCTCGCGCCCAGCCGCCAGCACCTCGGACCGCTGATCACCCAGCTGAAAGGCAGCGTATCCGAATCCTTCAAGCGCAACAAGGAATTCTTCCAAAAATATTCCGACAACATCTACATCATATCCAACGGCTTTAAAGAGTTTATCGAACCTATTGTAACGGAATTCGGTATTAAATCCGAGAACATCCTGGCCAATGAATTTCGTTTTGACAAGGAAGGGCACGTCATCGGCTTCGACACTGAAAATCCCCTGTCCGCCAATGGTGGCAAGGTGGAGCAACTGAAAAAACTGAATCTTCCGGGTGACATTTATGTTATCGGGGATGGCTATACGGACTATGAGATCAAACACGCCGGACTCGCCAATAAATTCTTTGCGTTTACTGAAAACGTGGCGCGGGAAAATGTCAAGAGCAAGGCCGATCACATTACGCCGAGCCTCGACGAATTTTTATACCTGAATAAATTGAACACAGTTATCTCCTATCCCAAGAACAGGATCAATGTCCTTTTACTTGAGAACGTCCATCCTGTCGCTGTTGACTTATTGAAATCGGAGGGTTTTAATGTCGAAACCTATCACGCTGCACTGACGGAGGAGGAGTTATGTGAGAAGATCAGGAATGTGTCGGTACTCGGTATCCGGTCTAAAACCCAGGTAACCGCGAAGGTACTGGAGCAGGCCAACCGCCTGATGGCCATCGGCGCATTTTGTATCGGCACCAACCAGATCGACCTGAAGGAAGCCACCCGCAAAGGTATTGCCGTTTTTAATGCTCCCTTCAGCAATACCCGTTCCGTTGTAGAGTTGGCCGTCGCCGAGATGATCATCCTGATCCGCAACATTGCCGACAAATCCGCCAAGATGCACCAGGGCGTATGGGATAAGTCCGCAAAAGGAAGCTTCGAGGTAAGGGGCAAAAAACTGGGACTTATCGGATACGGTAATATCGGAACACAGCTTTCGGTGATCGCCGAATCGCTGGGCATGAAGGTATTCTATTACGATGCCGAAGAGCGGCTCTCCCTGGGAAATGCCGTGAAGTGCCGGAGCATGAAAGAAGTGCTCGAGCAGGCCGATGTGATCTCCCTCCATGTCGACGGCCGTAAGTCGAACACCAATCTGATCGGCCCAAAGGAATTCGCGCTGATGAAAAAAGGCGTGATCTTCATTAACCTGAGCCGTGGGCACGTCGTCGATATCCAGGCGCTGCGTGAAAATATCCTTTCCGGAAAAGTGGCTGGCTGCGCGATCGACGTATTCCCCCAGGAACCCGCCAGCAACGATGAGGAGTTTCAGTCCGAATTGCGCGGATTACCGAACACGTTACTGACACCGCACATCGGCGGAAGCACACTTGAAGCACAGGAGAACATCGGCAATTTCGTTCCGGGCAAGATGATGGAATATATCAACACCGGCAGTACATCCAACAGCGTGAACTTCCCAAACCTGACGCTTCCTATTCTCGAGAACGCTCACCGGCTGATTCACATTCATAACAACGTACCCGGTATACTCGCGCAGATCAACAAGATCCTGGCCGAAAATGGCATCAACATTGTCGGGCAATACCTGAAGACCAACGAATCGATCGGTTATGTCATTACCGACATCAACAAGCAATATGATAAGGAAGTGATCGCCAAGCTTCGGGCGATAGAGCATACGATTAAGTTCCGGGTACTCTATTGAGAAAGATTGAAGGGTTGAAGAGCCGAATGGTTGAATAATTCAATATTCAATATTCAACCATTCAATATTGAAAAATACCCACAGGATTTGGCGAGGTGTTTCTGAACCCCATGAAAAGACAAGTTTTGAGCTGCCGGCGATCGCAACCTTCTTCTGTTAACCTGCTTTTTGGGCGAGGCCCCGATTACTCGGGGTGAGGCCTGGTTTTGGTCGAAAGCTTCACTCGGTATTGTTTTATTTGTTAGGTTCAGCAAACGTGTCCCAAATCCATGTGGATATATGCGAAACTAGACAAAACACTATTTCACTTCAACTTGATAAAGATGTATTTTTTATTTACACGCAAACACAACCGTTTGTGGACATCTTAACGCGCACTTTCCACCCAAAACCTCACCGTCAAAAGAGAAAATTTCAGTAAAGTATTTAGTTTTGCTGGCGATCATGAACCCTCGCATCAATTTCACTCCCGGCCCTTCGCAGCTCTATTTTACCGTGGAAGATCATATCCGAAATGCCCTTCGCGAAGGCATTCCTTCCCTGTCGCACCGCAGCAACGCATTCGACAGCATCTACAAAAAGGCGGTCGATGGCTTGCGTGAACTTCTCGGGATACCATCAGAGTATCAAGTTTTCTTCACCGGTTCTGCCAACGAGATATGGGAACGCATTGGCCAAAACCTCGTCGAGGAAAAATCATATCACCTCGTAAACGGCTCTTTCTCAAAACGCTTCTTTGAGATCGCGAAGCAACTGGGAAAGAACCCGGAAAAAACCGAGGTAGCACCCGGGCAGGCATTCGATCATCCGTTGTCCGTTCCTTCGTCCGCTGAAGTCATCGCCATCACGCATAACGAAACCAGTACCGGCGTTTCATTGCCGCTGGATCAGATCTACCATTTCAGGAAAACACATCCCGACGCGCTGATCGCTGTGGATGCGGTGTCGTCTCTTCCCTACCCTGACTTTGATTACACGCAATTCGACACGATCTTTTTCTCCGTGCAAAAAGGCTTCGGACTTCCGGCCGGCCTGGGTGTATGGCTGGTGAACGACAGATGTGTTGCGAAATCCGAAGCACTCCTGTCAAAAGGAATAAGCATCGGCTCGTATCACACGATTCCCATGCTGCTTTCTTTCGCCGTCAAAAATCAAACGCCCGAAACACCCAACGTGCTTGGTATCTATTTACTGGGACAGGTGGTGGAAGACATGCTGCGACGCGGGATCACCAACATCCGGCGTGAAGCGGAATACAAAGCCAAGATCCTGTACCTGCTACTGGAAAGTCATCCGCTTCTCAGCGCGTTTGTCAGGGACAGATTGTACCAGAGCAAGACAGTGATCGTGGCAGATACGGGCGCTCACACGGAAAAAATAACGAGGCTGCTATTGGAAAAAGGAATGCAACCGGGGGATGGCTACGGGCCTTTTAAGAAAACGCAGTTGCGCTTTGCTAATTTTCCCACGCATTCCAAGGAACAGTTTGAGCTTTTGGTGGATACCCTGCAGGCGTTTGAAGGATAAAGTTTCCACGAGGTTTAAACTTCCGGGCCGGCTGGTGGTCTAAACGACATATCTCAACGCGCTCCTTTGGAGGACAACGAACTCTTAGCCAAGATCCGGAACCCCGAGACCCGTAATTACGGGTTTAACCTGCTGGTGCGTGCGTACCAGAAAAGGATCTACTGGCATGTCCGGAAAATGCTGATCGATCACGACGATTCTGATGACGTTACCCAGGATATCTTCATTAAGATCCACCGCTACATCGACAATTTCCGCGAGGACGCCCAGCTGTATACCTGGATCTATCGCATTGCCACCAACGAATGCCTCAGTTTCCTGCAGCGGAAGAGACGCCGTTTTTTCCTTCCCATTGGCGACATTGAGGGCGAAATGGCCGCCAAACTGGATGCTACGCCGCAGTTGTCCGGCGACGAGATCCAGCTGAAACTTCAAAAAGCATTGCTCAAACTGCCCGACAAGCAGCGACTTGTGTTCAACATGAAATACTTTGACGACATGTCGTACGAGGAAATAGCCGCGATCACGAAGACATCCGTGGGAGCCTTGAAATCAAGCTACCATTTTGCAGTGAAGAAAATCGAAGATTATTTAACGGCATAGCTTAAACTTTAACCCGTTTGATCCGTCAAACACGATAATGAAAAAACTGGAAGACATACCCAAAAAAAAGGTTTTTACGGTGCCTGACGGCTACTTTGAAAAGCTTCCTGCCGCCGTTCAGTCGCGCGTTCACCGGCAAGACACACGCGCCATTTGGACAGGCCGGCTCCGGTATGCTTTCCCGGTCGTTGTTGTACTGGGTCTTTCTGTCTTCTGGTTCACCCGCGACGCCGCTACTGCGCATCCTGAAGCCGTGCTTGCAACGATCCCCACGTCAGACCTGGTCGGTTACCTGGCGGACTCTGATCTTTCCGTCGAGGACCTGCTGGACAACGTAGCACTCGATGACGCGGACGCGGCCGAACTGGAAGAAGCTGTTTATGCGCTGGACTTCTCTGATGAGCAGTTACAGGATCTTATGAATGACGTGGAATTAAAAAGCTTATAATTATGAAATCTCTGCTTACCCTGATGTTCCTTTGTCTTGCACTGGTTGGGGCGCGCGCGCAGGAAGATGAAGAGCTTCCCTCCGCCGACCCCAAGGTACGGGAGAAGATCCACGCCTTGCGAATTGCATACATTACTGATCAGCTTGGACTGACACCCGAAGAAGCCGAGCGATTCTGGCCGATATACCGAGAGTTCTCTGAAAAGCGTCAGGCGCTGCTACAACAATACCGCGCCTCGAAGAAAAATCCGGATCCCGATAAAACAGCGGAGCAAAACGACCAGGAACTTGTCGATATGCGGTTGAAACTGAAACAACAGGAAGTTGACCTGGAGAAAGATTACTCTGGAAGGCTTCTCAAAGTGATTTCCGCTCAAAAGCTGAAAACCCTTCCTGAAACAGAGCGCAAATTCAGGCAAATGATCCTCGACCAGATCCAGCGGAGACAGTTGCAGCAACAGCGCCGGGAAAACATGCGCGATCGTTCGCAGGAACGCCTAAGGCAGCGGAACAATTAATCCGTCGCTAACGCATGCCCTACTGCCGGCCCCTGTGTCTACTGATACTGTCAGTATTCTCGTTTCCTGTTATCGCACAGGAAAATGATAGTCTTTTGACGGGTAGCCATCCCGTGATGAGCCCCCACGATTCACTGAGCATATTTTCCCTTATTGACAGTCTCCTCCAGTTAGCGCCACCCGGATCACAACTCGTCGTCCGCCTTGGCTACAACAGCAATGTGCTGTCTGCCGGACGTACTTTGGGCATTGAGAATTTTGGTCTTGCTCCGGGTATTTCCTACTACCATTCGTCGGGAGCGTATGCGGACGTTTCCGGTTTCTGGAGCAGAGACTTTGATCCCGCATATTACCTGACCACGGTGTCGGTCGGCTATATGCATGACTTCTCGGAAAAGTTTTCATTCATGGCCGGCTATGATCGCTATTTTTACCAGGCTGCGAAAGATCAGTACATCCCTTATGCCAATACCCTTTCCGTTACGCCGGTGCTGGAGTTCAAACCGGTCACCCTGATCATGAACTACGCCTTTTATTTTGGCGACTCCTATGCACACAGAATTCAACCGGGAATTACGTTCACGCTCGGGAAAAGACAATGGCTTGGCCTGGATCGGATAGCGTTTACGCCAGGCTTCTATGCACTTTTCGGTACCGAAATTTTCACCGAAATACGTTACCCGGATACCTTGCGCGAAATTATCCGAAGGATCAGAATGAACCTACCCTGGTATGAACAGACCGACAGGAAAGTTTTTGGATTAATGAATTACCTGTTCACCGCACCATTAAGCATCACTTTTAGAAAATGGAGCTTTAACGTCACTTACAACTATAGCATTCCCAAAGCCCTGCCGGGTGAAACGCTCACTTTTGCTGAAAGTAGCTACTTGTCAGGCAGCCTTTCATACTTTATCAGCCTGAAACGGGATAAATTAAGTTTGTAAAATTGGGGCGTTTGGATATTTTGCGGCCACATCAAATATCCTGGACATGCTAAAATCCACGCTTCTTTTTTTGTTCTGTTTCGGTCTTGTACAGGTGTCAACCGGCCAGGATTTTCGCTGGCAGCAGCGCGTCGAGTATGATATGAACGTGCGGTTGGATGTGAAAACACACAAAGTGACGGGCACGCAGAAACTCACGTATTATAACAACTCCCGGGATACACTTCATAAAGTTTACTATCACCTATACTTCAATGCGTTCCAGCCGGGCAGTATGATGGATGTCCGGTCGCGTACCATCGCCGATCCGGATCCGCGCGTGGTTGACCGCATTTCAAAACTAAGCGACGATGAGATCGGTTACCAGCATATTGAAAGCCTGAAGCAGGACGGGAAGAACACCAGCTACCGCGTTGAAGGAACCATTCTGGAGGTTGCGCTTGCAAAGCCGATCCTTCCCGGCACGAAAACGGTCTTCGAAATGAAATTTGAATCGCAGGTGCCGGTGCAGATCCGCCGCTCCGGCCGCAACAGCAAGGAAGGTATCGCCTACTCGATGACGCAGTGGTATCCCAAACTCGCCGAGTACGATCACCAGGGGTGGCATGCTGACCAATATGTCGCACGGGAATTCCATGGCGTCTGGGGCGACTTCAATGTCAATATCACCATTGACCCGACGTACGTGATCGGCGGAACCGGCAAGCTGGTGAATGCAGACAAGATCGGCCACGGGTATGAGAAAGCGGGTACGACGGTCAAGCCTTCCGCTGGCGAACTGACGTGGAATTTCACCGCAAAGAATGTGATCGATTTTGCCTGGGCCGCGGATCCTGATTATGTACACGAAAAAGCGCAGGTACCGGGTGGTCCGGAACTGCACTTCTTTTACCAGAAGAACGAAAAGACAGGAGAGAACTGGAAGAAGCTTCAGGACTATGCCGTTAAAAACTTTGAATTCATGAACCAGAACTTCGGAAAATATCCATACGACAGCTATGCCATCATTCAGGGTGGCGACGGTGGTATGGAATACCCGATGTGTACGTTGATCCTGGGGGAGCGTCCGTTGGGGAGCCTGGTGGGAACCATGTCACATGAAGCGGCGCATAGCTGGTACCAGGCAGTCCTCGCCTCCAACGAGGCGCTATACCATTGGCTTGACGAAGGTTTTGCGGATTTTACAAGCCAGGAAGCCATGGGTTTCATGACTGGCGAAGGTGATGTTCACAAAGGAAGCTATAACGGTTATTTTGCTTTGGTGAAAAGCGGTTTACAGGAGCCCGTCAGTCAGCATGCTGATCACTTCACCACAAACCGCGCTTACTCGAACGCCTCTTATACAATGGGAACCGTCTTCCTCCATCAATTGAAATACATCATCGGTGAAGAGAATTTCTACAGGGGCATGCGCCGGTATTACAACACCTGGAAGTTCAAACATCCGGAACCGAACGATTTTATCCGCGTGATGGAGAAACAATCGGGCATGCAACTACACTGGTATCTCGGTTACTGGATCAATACCACCAAACGAATCGACTATGGCATCAATATGATTGCCGAAAACCAGGGCGCAACCTTTGTAACGCTTGAGCGCAGGGGTGAATTTCCCATGCCAATCGATCTTGTTGTAACGTATAAAGATGGCAGCAGGGAGCTGCACTATATTCCACTCAACGAAACCCTGGGCATAAAACCGGTGGAAGACAAGTCGATAACACGCATTGATCTCGAAGCATGGCCCTGGGTGAACCCTACTTACACCTTGCGCATTGGACGCCCAGCGTCGGAAATATCCACGGTTCAGATCGATCCATCATTGCGTATGGCAGATGTCAATCAGAAAGACAACAGCGCAGATCTGTCTGCCGGGTTAAAAGCATACACACGACGGGCGAAGTAGCAGAAGGATCTCAGATACCTGTTGCGGTATACACGACATCTCTTCATCAAGGTATCCACCAATGACCATTTTTTCTAACTTTATGCGCTTAAATTCCAGGTATGTCACCCGAACAGGCGCAAAAAGAAATTCTGAAGCTAACCGAGAAGATCAATTATCACAACGAGCTCTATTACCAGGAGAACCGGTCGGAGATCAGTGATCTTGAGTTCGACCAGTTGCTGGAAAAGCTGCAGCAGCTCGAGAAGGAGTTTCCGCAATGGCGCCAGCCCGACTCTCCCACCCAGCGTGTCGGCGGTACGATCACCAAGCTGTTTCCGACGGTATACCACCAGTATCCCATGCTTTCGCTGGGCAATACCTATAGCCAGCAGGAACTGGAAGATTTCGACAGCCGGGTGGCCAAAGGTCTGGATGGCGACCCGTATGAATACTTCTGCGAACTCAAGTTTGACGGCGTTTCAATCAGTCTGACCTACGAAAACGGATATCTTACCAAAGGTGTTACCCGGGGCGATGGCGTGCGGGGCGATGATGTGACAACGAACGTCCGGACCATCCGGAATGTCCCGCTGAAAATCAAGGGAAAGAAATTTCCCGCCTCGTTTGAAGTGCGCGGGGAAGTCTTTCTTCCCAAAACAGTATTTCTCCAGTTGAACAAAGAACGGGAAGACATCGGCGAAGAACGTTATGCCAATGCGCGGAACACCGCCGCCGGTACCGTCAAGATGCAGGATTCCACGGAAGTCGCGCGACGCAGGCTGGACTGCTTTGTGTATTCATTGCTGGGTAAAGATGTGAAGCTGGATACACATGAGGCGCGGATCAAACAGCTGGAGGACTGGGGCTTCAATGTCTCCAGGACTTATAAAAAATGCAAAGACATCCAGGCCGTCCTCCATTACATTGCGGAGTGGGAGACAAAACGGCTGGAGCTTCCACTGGATACCGATGGCGTTGTGATCAAGGTCAACCGTCTTGAGCAGCAGGACCACCTTGGCTTCACCGCTAAAAGCCCGCGGTGGGCCATCGCTTACAAATACAAAGCTGAGAGCCAGAGCACCCGACTGAATGGTATTACCTTCCAGGTCGGACGTACGGGGGCAATTACGCCAGTCGCGGAACTGGAGCCGATATTTCTTGCCGGCACGACGGTAAAACGCGCCTCGTTGCACAACGCGAATGAGATTGCGCGCCTTGACCTTCGCATTGGCGACTATGTGTTTGTCGAAAAAGGCGGTGAGATCATCCCCAAGGTCACGGCGGTGGACCTCGCCAAACGCGATCCGAAATCCATCGCCATCCAGTACATCACGCGCTGCCCCGAATGTGGTACGAAATTGATCCGGTATGAAGGCGAGGCCGCACATTATTGCCCCAATATCACCGGGTGTCCTACGCAGATCAAAGGACGCATTGAGCATTTTATTCAGCGGAAGGCGATGGATATCGATTCCCTGGGGGAACGTACAATCGATCAGCTTTACCGGCTGGGATTTGTAACGAGTCCGGCGGACCTCTACGATCTTAAAAAAGAACAGGTGCTGCAGCTGGATGGCTTTAAAGACAAGTCGGTGAAAAACCTTCTGGCCGGAATTGAAAAGTCAAAAGAAACACCCTTTGAAAGCGTGCTCTTTGCCATTGGTATTCGTTACGTCGGAAAGACCGTTGCGGAAAAGCTCGCGCGATATTTCAAATCCATCGACGCTCTGGCGGCGGCCACGCAGGAAGAATTGCTGGCGGCGCCCGAAGTCGGTCTTAAGATCGCCCAAAGCGTTTACCAGTTTTTTAGAGTGGCGGAAAACCAGCGGGAAGTGACGCGCCTGAAAAAAGCAGGACTCCAGTTTCAAAGCACCAGTAAGGAACCGGAAAAAGAAAGTGATGTTCTGGGAAACAAATCCTTCGTTATCTCAGGAGTTTTTCAGAACTATGAACGCGAACAACTGCAGGACATCATCCTGAAAAATGGCGGACGAATCCTGTCCGGTGTATCGGGGAAGCTGGACTATCTCGTGGCCGGTGATAATATGGGGCCTGCAAAGCGGGAAAAGGCGGAGAAGCTGGGCGTGAAGATCATCTCCGAACAAGACTTCGAAAAACTACTGACCGGACATACACTATAACTTTAAAAATGCGTCTTAACTTCCTGAAATTCAAGACACAATCATTACTTAAAAGAAATAAAGCTTTACGTAATAATCTGCCCTATCAAAAAGCCAGGACGTGTGGCATTATCTTTACCGTGGAAGATAAGCAGAAGCATTTTGTGGTTAAGGAATTCATTAAAAAGCTGGAGCTTGACGGAAAGCACACGCAGGTACTGGAGTTTTTGCCCGCGAACACTGACAACTATGAATTCAAATTTGACTTCTTCACCGATAAAGATGTATCGTTCTGGGGCAGCATCACGTCAGGCAATGCCGTACAGTTTTCCGACGCGCCTTTTGATTTTCTTTTTTACCTCGATTTAACACCTAATCCACTTATACTACATTTGCTGGCCAGAAGTAAGGCAAAATGCCGGGTGGGGTGTCACTTTGAAGGCGGCGAGCCCTATCTCGAACTGATGATCGAGTCGGTCGCCAATACGCAGGCATTGATCGATGGTATGTACCGGTACACCACACAATTGAAATAATACCCTCAGGATGAAAAAGTTTCATGGAACAGGGGTCGCCCTGGTCACCCCTTTTACAGAATCACACGATGTAGACTACAAGGCTTTAAAAAAGCTCTTGAATCATACTGCCAAGGGCGTAGACTATTACGTCGTTATGGGTACGACAGGAGAATCCCCGACCGTCGATGAAACCGAGCGTTCAACAATACTTGAATTTGTAAAAAACAACAATGCGAAGCGCCTTCCGATCGTCTACGGCATCGGCGGGAACAGCACTTCAAAGGTAGTTGAAGAGATCCGCAGCACCGACTTTAATGGCGTCGGCGCCCTGTTATCCGTGAGTCCGTATTACAACAAGCCATCGCAGGAAGGGATTTACGAACATTTCAAGACCGTCGCTGATAACAGCCCCGTACCGGTGATCCTGTACAATATTCCCGGAAGAACCGGCTCGAACATGACCGCGGAGACAACGGTGCGACTGGCTGCCCATCCGAACATCCTGGGCGTGAAGGAAGCGTCGGGGAACATCGAACAATGCATGCGCATCGCGCGCAACGCACCACGCCACTTCCTGCTGATCTCCGGTGACGATATGCTCACGGTGCCACTATATGCCATCGGGGCCAGGGGTGTGATCTCTGTACTTGCCAATGCTTTTCCGGTAGCGTTTCGCAAAATGAAGGAATCGGCCCTCGCCGGCAACTATCCAAAAGCACAACAGGAGCAGGCGCGCATACTGGATATCAATGGACCTATGTACGAAGAAGGCAACCCGGTAGGCATCAAATACGTGCTTTCCAGATTGAATATTTGTGAACCTTACGTCCGGCTTCCGTTATTGCCGGCCTCGTTGCTGCTGCAAAAGAAGATCGACACCGCTTTAGCCGATATGAAGAAGTAATATGAACAGGGTATTCGTCCGCGATGCCGTTCCCGGGGACGTCGCTCACATCCGGCAGATCGCCGAACAAACCTGGTGGCCAACGTACACGCCGATCGTTGAAAAGGAACAGATCCGTTACATGCTGGATGTCATCTACGATCCTACTGTCCTGAACAAGGCGATGGCGGAAGGGTCGCAAACCTTCCTTATGCTTGAAGATGACGATGGCCCACAGGGCTTTGCGTCCTATTCCCCGCGCCCGGAAGACCCCCGTGTGGTTAAGCTTCACAAGCTTTATGTTCTTCCCGCGAACCACGGAAAGGGCTACGGCAAAACGCTGATCGAAGAGATCAGGCAGCGCATCCATCAAACCGCTGATTACCTTGACCTGAACGTCAACCGTCAAAACCCTGCCATAAGCTTCTACAAGAAATCCGGCTTCACCATTATAAAGGAAGAAGATGTCGCCATTGGCGCCTACTGGATGACGGATTATGTGATGAGGTTGGATCTTAAGAACACGCATTGAGTGCACAATCCGTGTCAATGTCCTTTAATGCGCAACAATAGCGTTGGAGCTTGCAAGGACAGGTATTGGGTGGTCGCATCGCGTATCCCGCATCTGACGAAATTTTGCATTACAGCTCCTGGTTGCAAATCTGCACCCTCAAGTTTTGAACGATATTTTTACATATCCATCATCCCATAGCCCATATCAACATCCCTGGAAAAAACAGCTCGCCGCTCGCAGCGATGAGCCGCGTGGACGGGCAGGTGAAAGCTCGCCGCTCATTTGCAAAACGCGTTCTATCGTTGTTAATTGCTGGCTTTAATAAACGGTTTAACACAACGGCCTGTGCTTTGGTATCGTGAATTTGGATTGACAGAAATTATATTGATCGCCCTTTTCGGGGTGCTGTACGTTTTTTATTTTATCCGGGTGATCAGGATTGGAAAACGCCTGAATACGCCCTATCAAAGCGTTTTTATCAAACTGATTTTCAGAACCCTTTACTTTGCGCTGCTGATACTGGCGATCATGGGACCGTCGTTCGGCGGGTCGCAGCAGGAAGTGCGTTCAGTGGGAAAGGATATCATGATCTGTGTAGACCTGTCGAAGTCGATGGATGCCTTTGATATTCAGCCGACAAGACTGGAGAAGATCAAGTTCGAGATGAAGAAGATTGTTTCGGCGTTCAGCTCGGACAGGATCGGTGTGATCATCTTTTCATCGGAGGCTTTTATGCAATGCCCTCTCACCTATGATCAAAATGCGCTGAACCTGTTTATCGAAACCATGAGCAGCAGCCTTGTTCCGGCAGGTGGCACCGACTTCGGCCCGCCCCTTCGCATGGCCATTAAAAAGCTTGAAGAGGACAACGATGGACCACCCACCCAGTCCAAGTCAAAAATCATCGTATTGATCAGCGATGGCGAAGATTTCGGCGAACAGACCCGTGACGTGGCGCAGGACGTTGAAAGCAAGGGGTTCAAGCTGTTTACACTGGGCGTCGGAACGGAAAAAGGTGGCAATATTTATACGGGTAACGCACTGAAGACCGACAGGCAGGGCAACGTAGTGGTTACAAAGCTGAATGCCAAGTCGTTGCAGACCCTGGCCGACCAGACAGGCGGGCAATATTTTGAGATCAATGAAACTAAAAACGACGTTTCGCGCTTAATTAATACGATTGGCAAGATTGAAGGGGAATTCCGGGAAGCGCGGTTGGTGGATGTGAGTGCCAATAAATACTTCTACTTCCTGGCCGCCGGCCTGGCATTGCTTGTCATCGATTTGCTGATCAATATTCCGACGTTGAAGATATGAAGTACATCCTTGTTTCCATGCTTGTCCTCGGCCTGATCACCGACCCGATGAAGATCGGAAAGATCAACAAGGCGAAATCCGCTGCGCAGGAAGCTTACAATTCCGGAAACTTCAAAACGGCTATCCAGCAATACCGCTATCTCGTGGATTCGTTGCAGGTGACCGAGGATGAAATCCTGCTGAACCTTGCCAACGCTTACTACCTTACCAAAGACACCGCCCAGGCCTATTCAGGTTATCAGTCCCTTGCCGGCAGTACCAATAATACCGTTCGCTCTAAAGCACAGCAGCAGTTGGGTATCATGCATCACAAGCAGGGAAAACTGGAGGAAGCGTTGAACAACTTTAAGCAGTCTATCAAAGCCGATCCCGCGAATATGGATGCGCGGTATAATTATGAAATGCTTAAGAAGAAGTTAGACGAGCAGAAGAAGCAGGAGGAAAAACAACAGCAGAATAAGGATCAGAACAAAGATCAAAAGCAGGACCAACAGAAAAAAGATCAGCAAAACAAAGAGCAGGAGAAGAAAGATCAGCAGCAGAAAGATCAGGAGAAAAAAGACCAGGAACAGAAAGATCAACAGCAGAAAGAACAGGATAAAAAAGAGCAGCAACAGAAAGAACAGCAACAAAAAGATCAGCAGGATAAAGAACAAAAGGACAAAGAGCAGCAGCAAAAACAAAACGAAGAGCAGAAGGAAGATCAGAAAAAAGAAAAGAAAGATCTTCCTCCTCAGGTCTCTGAAAAGCTGCAGGATATGAAGATCAGCGAAGAGAAGGCAAAAATGATCCTGGAAGCGATGAAGAACCAGGAAGTCCAGTACCTGCAGCAAAACAAACGCAAGGCCACCAAACCCCGCGACAAAGGCAAACCTGACTGGTAGGCAAATCAGAGACCCTGACTTGACCTTTAAACCGCAGGACCAGCCCCAGGCAGGCAACCTATGAACCTTGAATCTTGAACCTTGAATTTTCCCCATGAAAGAAGTCTACATCCTATCCGCCGTACGCACCCCGATTGGAAGTTTCGGCGGAAGCCTGGCATCATTAACCGCCGTACAGTTGGGCTCCATCGCCGTAAAAGCCGCGCTGGAGAGAGCGCACGTCGATCCGAAGCTCGTCCAGGAAGTATTTTTTGGCAACGTGGTTTCGGCCGGACTGGGACAGGCACCCGCGACGCAGATTGCTGCCGGCGCCGGGCTGGGGTTTGAGATACCCTGCACACTCGTAAATAAAGTTTGTGCGTCCGGCATGAAAGCCGTAATGCTTGGCGCGCAATCGATCATGCTCGGTCATAACGATGTCGTGATCGCCGGCGGAACAGAGAGTATGAGTAACATCCCCTACTACCTTAC
>DASPJC010000527.1:0-2138 GCA_035628815.1 Ohtaekwangia sp.
TTTCCCGCTCTTCAGCTTGCGTCTTTTCCCTTTCCTTCCGGATCTTCCTTCCAATCAGGATAATGGTTCCCGCGATAATCAACGCACCGCCTATGGTATAAAAGAAATACGCCCACGCGGTTTGGTACCAAAGCGGCAGCAC
Source organism: Ohtaekwangia sp. (assembly GCA_035628815.1). Classification (GTDB taxonomy): domain Bacteria; phylum Bacteroidota; class Bacteroidia; order Cytophagales; family Cyclobacteriaceae; genus Ohtaekwangia. Next base: position 143 of record DASPJC010000527.1, read on the forward strand.
TTCCAGGTAGTACCGCGCTTCCTGTGCGCTCTCACCCAACAAGCTTCGCGCACGGACACGAAAAACATATTTACCGGGCCGTAACATGCTGTACTCTTTAACAGGATCCACCTGCCAGGGCGACCAGGCATCATCAACATCTTCCAGTAAATAACAGAACTGGACATTCAGCTTGTCGCGGAATGCAGGCGCTGAAAAATGAAAAAGAATGCCACTCGTTTTATAAGGCAGCTTTTGCGGAAGATCCTCGGATGTTTCCAACGGGCAGAAACTTTCCGCTGAAGCATAGCGATAGGAGACCCTCGTGATTGTCGTCCGCGCCGTAGCGGTGGTTTCATTATAATTGAGATCGAAAGCGTATAAACCGGTGTTGGTGCCGATCAGCACATTACTGCTGCCCACAGGTACAATGCATTCCATACTTGCATTCAACGAACCCTTGAGCTGAAGGAAAAGCCCTTTTTCAAGCTTCGGCTTCGCATCGCGCGTCATAAAATAGCCGACTTCGTTGTCGTGGACAAACCATGTCCTTTCACCATGCTGAAGCAATTTGCGCACATTGAGCTCATCGCCGAGGAGGCCGGTCAGAAAAGTATGTGGCTTGAATTGTTTTGACGCGTTATCATATGTAAAGATGCCGTTGTTCGTGGTGAACACAATTTCGTTGTTCCAGCGTGCGACATTGATATTAAACGGTGACGGCAGGCCATTCTGGTCCTTAAAGTGCTCAACGCTGACCACCCGTTGTAACTGGTCGTCGATCTTGATTCTGAATACCCCTTTGTATCCGTGACAAACCCAGAATATCCCCGGATCGTTGCCCTGCAGGATGTCCCTGCTGGATTCATTGAACCCGTCGAGTTTATGCCGCAGCACAAATCCGGCGGCATCGTCATATGTCATCAGCCAGATTCCTTCATAGGTGCAGACCAGGTATTGGCCGGAGCCTTCGCCCGCAGGAATGATTTTCCAGACGCCGGAGATCGCGCGGATTTTGCGAAATCCGTTCTCCGAGAGAATGAAGATCCCACGGTCATGACTGCAGATGATTTTCCCCTCGTACCGGTGAATGGCCCATGCTTGTCCCTCCAGGCCACTGATCTTTTCAAAATCAACGGTTGAGATATGCGCTGGATTGCCGGTAAACCTTGAAACAAACATTCCCTGGTTCGTCGCCAGGTACATGCTCCGCCCTTCCAGCAGCACATCGTAAATAGAAGCGTTTTCGAAGAGCAATGACACCGGCGATGTAACATCGATACAGTCAAGACCATTATTCAGCAACGCCCAGATGTTACCCTCCCGGCTTTCAAAGAGGTTGAGTACGGTGTTATCCTGCAGATCCGGAAACCCCTCGCCCGGAATTTTCCTTCCGTATGCATCCAGGGAAATGATGCGTGTGCTCAGCGTGCCCAGGTAATAATTCCCGGTCGACGCTTTAATGGCACATGTCACCAGGTTCTTGGAATCCTCCCGGATAAACTTTTGCCAGAAACTGACTTTACCGGTGTTGGGATAAAATTTAAAAAACGATCCCTGTTTGGTGACGGCCAGCAGCTCGTGGTCGTCACGTCCCGGAAGAAGCGAAACAAGTTCTTCATTTCCGATATCCACCAGCCGCAGCTGATGCACAAACTCAAGTGAGTTCAGGTCCAGTGATTTTACCGCTTCACGATCGATCACATACAATGTGTCGTGAACCACGGTGGAAAACCGAAAAGCGTCTGAAGCAGGCAGTGTAAAAGCTTTGCCGTTTGCGATCGCGATGAGCATGCGGTAGCTGCGAAACACCATGTGCCCCTGCACTTCGTGGATCTGCCAGATGTTTTCGAGATTGCGGTCCTCGGGCCGTAAGAGATGAATGAGTGAGGTGTAGTGGTATTTTCCAAATTCATCTTTGTTGATGGTACCGAGTTCATTGAAGCCCCCCGCATAGATGGTCCCATCCTTACTCACAGTTAAACTGCGTATAGAGGAACTGTTGGGAAGCTTTACC